>CALMGN010000269.1 GCA_937863605.1 uncultured Anaerolineaceae bacterium | reverse complement strand
GGGTGATCTCCGGGTGAACGGGAATGCCGGTGATCTGGATTTTTTCAGGGAGAACGCCAGCTTCGATTGCCAGATCGCGCACCATTTCGGTAGGCACCAGCACAGTATCCACGCGGTCATTGAACCACAGGCGGTGTACTGTCGCCAGGTCGGTCACCACGGTAATGAGTGGTAATTTGGCCTTAAAAGCAGCCAGCACCCCGGTGAGAGCAGGCTGATACAACGGGTAGGTGCTAACAACCACGTCAGGGCGATGCGTGCGGAGCAGGTCGCGCATCAGTTCAAACATGGCTACCGTCAGGGCGCTTTCAGCGATGGCGCTTGGAACTGGCTTATCCGAGGCTTCGTAGCCCAGCTTGTATAATTCCGGAGCCTTACGAACCCACTTGTCGTAATCCGTCTGGCTCTCGCGCAGCACGTAAGGGGCGCGCTTATCATCCAACGGATTAATGATTTCCGTCTGCACTGAATCGCCATACTGGATGGTCAAGGCTTCATTGAGCGCATTGGCCGCACTGCGGTGACCAAAGCCGGCATCCGCAGTTAAGATCAAGATACGTTTTTTACGGTTTGCCATCCCACACCTTACGCATTGAACCTAGATCGATTGTTTTCCAAAATTTATTACCGGGTCTCTGGCGGCAAATTCTCCGTCAGGTAGTCATGCAGCAATCGCAGTGCCTGACCAGCCGAAAGCATTTTATTACCCACCCGATCGCTTTCCCAGACAAATTTCCAGGCCCGGTCGCCATCCGCACTGCTGATAGCGATCCAGGTCAGTCCGACCGGTTTGCCTGGTAGCCCGCCGCCCGGGCCGGCAATGCCGGTGACGGCTATGCCAACCACCTTTTCGATGGGGATCTCACTACCGGAGAACGCCCGGCGTACCCCGTTAGCCATTTCTAGAGCAATTTCGCGTGAAACTGCGCCATATTTCAACAGGGATTCAGAGTTCACTTTTAATAAAAACCGTTTGGCTTCGTAAGCATAAGCCGTGACACTACCGAGATAGTAATCGGATGACCCCGGTACATTGGTGACGCGGTGACCGACCAATCCGCCGGTGCAGGATTCAGCCACGGCTAATCGTAAACCACGTTGACGCAGCAGCGGGCCAATTTGATCTTCAAGAGAGGAAAGAACCATGAAAGGGATCCCATTTCAAAAGTATTGCCCGGAGTTCGGGCATGCTCATTATAATCGATCGGCTTGGAATCCCGCTGGAAGCAGATTGAGAAACAGACATAATAGAGGTACTTTTGGATATCACCGCTAAATGTAAAGAACTGTGTAGACATATTAAGACCCATCCCCACGACCCCCTTCCCGACCAAAAAAGCGGGAAGGAGAAAAGAACTCAATTTATGCAGTTTTATACGCCCGTGAGGCACGCGCAATCCTGTATTTAACGAATCACCCACCCCGGATCGGGGTTAGGGGGACTAAATCTTGCTTATGAGAATAATGTTATGACCTGCTGAGACCTGCCATTCAGGTGCCAGGCAGA
>CALMGN010000268.1 GCA_937863605.1 uncultured Anaerolineaceae bacterium | reverse complement strand
GTGCTGGATCGTCGCTGTCCGTGGCATTCGCGTCAAAGGTGATGGCTGAGCCTTCGGAACCCGTCTTCGCCCCAATACTTGTTAGCAATGGCGCGGTATTGACCTCATTCACCGTTATGCTGATGGTTTCGCTAGCCGTGAGGGTGCCATCGCTCACTTGGACCGTTACCGGGTAAACTCCAGGACCCTCCGCTTCGGTTGGAGTATAGGTAAAGTGGCCTGAGACAGAATCGATGGCAGCATTGCCTGGTGGGGTGCCTGATAGACTGTAAGATAACGTATCCCCATCTACATCATTTCCGACAGCGTCAAATGTTAGTAAAACAAGCTCGTTAACCGATCTATTTCCGATGGGAGCCAAAGTTGGCACGTCGTTGACGGCAGTGAAGGTTATATTTACTATAGCGTCAGCCGTCCTTGATGTGCTATCAGTAATCCGGTACTGAAAACTTGCCAGTCCGACAAAATTGAGGGTTGGTGAAAAATTGAATCTATCCTGACCCGAAATGTAGTTAACCGTTCCATTTACCGCCGTTCCTGCAACGAACCCAACTATCGTTGGGTTCGTACCGTCTGGATCACTATCATTTAACAATAGATCCGATCCATAAATTGGTTGGGGATTATCTTCTGAAAACACTCTCGCGTCTGCGACAGCCACAGGTGGATCATTGTTTACTGCTGTAATGGTTACGGTTACCGTTCCAGTATCCGACCCTCCAGCCCCGTCACTCATGGTGTAATCGAATGTATCCGATCCAAAGGCATTGAGGTCAGGCGTATAGACTACGTTGGCGTTGCCGGCTCCAATCACTACCGAGCCTTTAGCCGGGTCAGTGAACGCAGTCACTGTCTTCGTGTTGGCTGGAATATCGGGGTCGGTATCATTGAATAACACATCGATGGGCGTAGCGGGGTCGTCCTCGGTTAACGTCTTTGTGTCGTCAACTGCAGTTGGTCCCTGGTTGACCTCGGTAACGGTGATATTGAAACTTTGGAAATCATTCAACAATGGAGTTCCGTTGTCGGTCACGGTCACCGTCACCGGGTAGGTTCCGGGTCCCTGGGCTTCGGACGGCGTCCAGGAAAAAACTCCAGTCTCCGTGTTAAATGTCGAACCTGCTGGCCCGCCGGTGATGCTGAAAGTCAGCGTTTGCGGAGGTGCCTCAATATCGGTAGCACTGGCATCAAAGCTAATCAGCGATCCTTCCGCGCCGCTCGGTGGAGTAATCGCTCCCAAAACCGGCGCATCGTTGACCGCTGTGACATTAAAGGTGAAGGTCCGGGGGGTTGGGTCCAAATCCACGTCGCCCAGATTCAGCGTGCCGCCGTTATCTTGCACCTGAAAAGTGAAACTGGAATAGCTGTCCCCGTTGGCATCGGGAACTGGCGTGAAGACCAGGTTGGGTAAACTGGCTACAGCGACGAAATCCCCTACATTTACAGCTGTGCTGTTTAAGGTCAATAATCCTGCAGTGGGCAAGGTTGTAATCTTAACGCTGAGAAATGAATTGGGAGAAATTAAATCGTTCGGATCGGTAAAACCAAAATCGGCTGCCAAAAGGGTATAGCTGGCATCCTCATTGAATGTGACAGTTTTATCGACTCCTGCCGGCGCATCATTAATCGAATTAACGGTCAATGTCACCGTAGAGGTATTCGAATTCAGTCCGCCGTCATTTGCAACATAGGTAAAAGTATCCGTTCCATGAAAATTTACGGAGGGATTATAAGTGAATGAGCCATCCGGGTTTAATGTAAGCGTTCCATTCGTTGTTCCACTAACAAGGGACGCACTTAACGGTGAACCGCCATCTCCAATCTGGTCGTTACTTAACACTCCTGGAGAAATCACAACCAGTTGCGTGTCCTCATCGGTGGGATAGGCATCATCGTTTGAAATCGGATCCACCATCGGCACGGGATTGCCGCCGATACTATCGATGTACGCGGCTATAACCGGCGAAGCCAGCCTCCCGACAAGAATCAGCACCGCCACAAGCAATAAACCGCTAAGCCCCCGCCGTCCGCCAGGAGAGAGTGCCCTTACCCATAGATCCCGAAAACCACGGAAGTTTTTCATGGATTAGCCCCTTAATTTTTCAATACAATATGCCCTTGACTGGCAGACGCTGCTGCCAATCGGAGATGTAAATTGTCATGATGTGTGCACGCCCCCTGCACCTGCTTCAGCTACCTAATTCATTATAACTTTTTTTGATTCGTTTTGTATTTATAAAATTTGTTTGGTCAGGTTCTCTATCATGTAGGGAGAGGTGGAGGAGTATCAATCGGTGTTGACGGCACCGGCGTATTGCTCGGCACTGGCGTATTGGTCGGTGTCGGCGTGTCGGTGAAGCGGATGATCTCGAAAGTGCCCGTCCAGGTGGGCAGCAAGTTCGGCGGGCGGGTGCGGATGATGCGCTTGGTGGCCGTCGGCGTCTGGGTGACCGTTGAAGTCACCGTCGAGGTGGCAGTGGGCAGGTCCGGCAGGTAAATAGTCTCGCCGGGGATCAGGTCAAGGGCGCTGGTGCGGCAGTTGGCGGTCATCAACTGTTCCATCGGCCGGCCGTAGGTCAAGCTCAAGGTGGCAAAATTATCCGTCTCAGCGACAGTGTAAGGGTGCCATGAGAGCGGCGGCTGGCAAAATGGACGGAAAGCATCCTGGGTGGGCCTGGCAGTCTGGGTCGGGATGGCGACCAGGCTGCCATCGGGTGTACTACTCAGGGTTGGTCCGCCAGCGTTGAACAGGCCGCCCGGAGTGGTTAGCTGCAGGAAAATGAAAGCCGCGCTCACCAGCAGCACCAGGAGAATGACCGCCGGTAGCGTGGCAATTTGCAGCTTTTTCTTCTCCCTGGCGGCAGCATTGGCCCGGAATTTGCGCGGCATCTGGCTGCCGGCTGCCATTTGGAAGACCGGGCAGTTCACATGCTCGCCGACCAGACAGTAAGCCATCTGGTGCGGCTCCCTGACCACCTCGATCGGCTGCACGTGGTGGCAGTAATTACCCACCGAGGCAAAGTGCAGCGCGGTGCTGGGATCACTTTTAAGCCCTAAGTGAGGGCAAATGCGCATGTGGGAGGGTTTTGCCATATTAATTAAATATCAACCGGAGAAAAGAGGCCTGGTCCCATCAATTATGTGTGTTTTTTGTGTGACTATTCTACCAAATAACCACAAAAGCCGTGTCATCGGACTGTTGCCAGGTTTCATAAGGCAACCGCCGAAGGTGTCGAAGGGTCGTAGGGTAAGCTGTTAGCTTGCCCACGCAAAATGCAATTTTGC
>CALMGN010000267.1 GCA_937863605.1 uncultured Anaerolineaceae bacterium | reverse complement strand
TTTTTATTGGAGCAGCAATATGGGAAAAATTGTTAAGTGGTTTGGGGTGATCCTTGCAGGTGTGGTCATTATCATTCTTTTAGCAGGCTCCGGGTTATATTCTGCCGGCGCCAAACGTTTAAAGGTGACTTATACCGTGCCTGCCAGTACGGTGGCAGTTCCAACCGATGCCACCTCCATTGGCAGCGGCAAGCACCTGGTGACCGTTCACTGTACCAGTTGCCATGGTGTAAAACTGGAGGGTGATACAGTTTTCACTAGTCCGCCTTTGGGAACCATTACCGCACCAAGTATTGCTGGCGGGCGGGGGAAGTACGGAACAACATTAAGCGATGTTGAATTAGTCCGAGCCATCCGCCATGGTGTAGGTATTGACGGTAAACCCCTCTTTGTTATGCCGTCCGGATCTTTCTATTACTTCACAGACAACGACCTGGGGAATATCATCGGATACATCAGAAGCGTCGAACCGTTGGATATAACCATGCCTGTAACCCGGATAACCCCCCTGGGGATTGCCCTGTACACTGCCGGCATGTTCGGTGATTTGATCAATGCTGAAAACATCGACCACACCGCACCCAGGCCGGCAGTGGTTGAACCCGGCGTGACAGTAGAATATGGCGATTACCAGGTTCGGGTAGGTGAATGCCGGGTGTGCCATGGGCCGCAGCTTGCGGGCGGCAAAGATCCCAATCCAGATGCGCCCCCCGCCCCCAATCTGACCCGCGGCGGTAATTTGGGGGGTTGGTCTGAAACCGATTTTATTCAGACCATGCGCAGCGGGGTTAACCCGTCCGGTCATCAGCTGACCGAGTTTATGCCCTGGAAATTCTTCGGCCAGATGACGGACGATGAATTGAAAGCGGTGTGGCTTTACCTGCAATCGTTGCCGCCGTTGGAAACGACAAAATAGATCGGCGGGCAGCCTGACACATTATGAAAAATGAGCCGCTGACGACAAATGGATCGTCAGCGGCTTGCTCTATCTTATAAATCCAACCGGGAATACCTTTACGCTCAGCTTCAGAATATGCTTGTTCACGTTGAACATCGAGCATCTGGCGTACGATTAGCTCCATGTTCTCCGGTCGATGGATGGATAGATTGGATTGTCTCCGCCACCTGGGCGTCGATCAGCTGGTTTAGTCATAGGAGTTGCCATTCAGCCTCAAGGCATAACGAACGGCTTGCTCCAGTGTCATCGAATTTCCCGCATCCCACGCCATTTTGAAGGCTACCTCCCCCATTTGCTGGCGCAGCATATCCACATTTGACTCGTATTCAGCCGACTGGGCAGGGGTGATGGAAACCTCCGTGGCCTCCCGGAGTGCACCGGCCGCGGCATACAGGCAAGCAGCTCTTTCGAGTTCGTGCGCTTTCAGTGCCAGGGCGGCGAAATCGGGCAGGCTGCAGGCGATATCTCCCCGGGCATTTAACACCAATTGCAGCTTAATCGCTTCGCAAAATCGCATCTGGGCTTGCTCATCCTCTCCGAGCAAGGCCTCTAATTGCCCAAGATTCATAGTCGCCATAGCCAGGCTCTGTTTGACCCCAAGCTCCCGAAACAGGGAAATCGCTTGTTGGATGAAAGCGACAGACTGCCGGTAGTCGCCAAGAACGCGCACCACCTCTCCCAGGTTGTTCAAGCAGATAGCAACACTATAATCATCCTTGCGTTTCTGGTGTATGGCGAGACTCTCTTCGTAGTAATGTTTCGCTTGTTCATAATTTCCTTGAAAAAAGAATGAGTCTGCCAGGCTACCGAAATCGTATGCGATCCCATCCCAATCTCCCGCGCGGCGATCGCGTTCCAGGCACTCCTGAAGTAAGGCAATGGCGCGATCATCATTGCCCCGCGAAGATTCTGCGGTCGCAAGCACGCGCAGGGCACGCACAACCTCCGCTTCATCGCCCAGCGCTTGCGATATCGCCAGGCTCTCCTCCATGAGGGCAATTGCGGAGCCGAAATCGCCTTGCCGCCAGGCAAGAGCTCCGGCACCCAGGAGCGCTCGGGCGCGCGGCCCCGATATCGCCTCTGGCTGGTTTTTGTCGAACAGCGTCAGGACTCTATCCAACCACATGCGCCCCTCGTTCAGGTAACCGCGCAAACCCCAGAAGCGCGACAACGAACTACCCAGCCTGGCGGCCGCAACGGTGTTCTGGCTGTCGATCGCCCACTCCAGCGCAGCGCGCAGGTTTTCGTGATCGCTTTCCAGGCGATCCAGCGCCGACGGTTGTAGCGCGGCAAACAAACCGGGCTCGGTCTCTTCAGCGAATGCCAGGAACCAGGCGAGGTGGTCGTTCCGCGCCTGCTCCATTCCGCCCGCCTCGACCAATCGTTCGCCAGCATACTGCCGGAACAGCTCATGTAGATCGTAACGGTGCCCCTGGTCGAAGCGCAGCAGAGATTTGTCAACCAGCTCTCTCAGAAGCCCGTCGTCCGCCGCAGCAACTTGACCAGCCGCTTCCCCCCGGATTCCTCCCCGAAAGACGGATAGTTGTTGTAAGCAATGCTGTTCCCGTGGCAAAAGCAAGCCCCAGGAATGGTCGAAAACCGCCCGCATGCTTTGATGCCGTTTGGGAACATCTCGCATGGTTGTGACCAGCGTCCGCAGCCCTTGTTCGAGCTCCCTGGCAATGAGGCGGCAGGATTGGGTACGGACGCCACCAGCTGCCATCTCGATCGCCAGCGGCATTCCTTCCACCATCCGGCAGATCTGCGCCACGGCAGAGGCTTCGTCACCTTGCAGAGAGAATCCTCGGTCCACCTGGTGCGCCTGCTGAAGAAACAATTGCACGGCGCTAAACGTCTCCATCTTCACCGTATCTTCGGTTAGCGGAAACGGTAGCCCTTCAAGGTCGAAAACATATTCTGCCTTCAGGTTGAGCCGTACTCGAGAAGTGACCAGCAGGCTAATCTGCGGCGCTGTCCGAAGCAGATCGGCAAGCAGCCGGGTTGCATCTTCTGTTTCACCACGGGAGAGGAGGTGTTCGAAGTTATCCAACACCAGCAGGGTTTCCTTGCTGCTCAGGTATTGGAGCAGTTGTTCTCGGGCTCCTTGCTGCCCTTTAAACGTAAACCCCACGGCTTCGGCGATGGTGGGAACCAGAGCTTCGGCAGAACGAAGCGGCGCCAGGGGGACGAAGAAAACCCCGTCAAGGAACGTCCCAACCTGGCCTTTCGCAACTTCTAAAGCCATGCGAGTCTTGCCGATCCCGCCTGGACCTGTAAGAGTCACCAGACGACAGGATGGGCCTTCGATCAAGCCCGCAATCTCTCCCAACTCTTCTTCCCTCCCGAAAAAGGGGGTGAGTTGGACAGGTAGGCGAGATGGCTGGCACGCGAAGGAGGGAGGATTCGCGCCAGTTTTTATGGTCTTATAGAGTACCTGGGTCTCCTCAGATGGCTCTACCCCCAGCTCCTCTTCCAGCAATCGACAGCAAGCTTTATATTGCGCCAGAGCGGCGCTGCGCTGCCCGCCGAGTGCAAGGACGCGTATGATCAGCCGGTACGCCTCCTCACGCCAGGGATCGATTTCTAATAGTTTCCTGGCGAAATGGAGAGATTTCTCGTACTCGCCGCGCCGTTCGTAATAAATTCCCAACCGCAACAGGGCATTTATGGTCAGGTTGCGTAAGCGTTCGCGGTTTAGTAAGATCCACTCCTCAAAAATCGAGCTGTCGTTAATGGAGAAGTGCTCCAAAAAATTGCCGCGATAGATTGAGAGAGCATCCTCCAGCCACACGGCACAAGAATGGCAGGCTTCTTCCTGGCGATGAAGGTGGCGGTTGGTTGATGCCAGGAGGGATGTGAATGCGTTCAGATCCAGGCAGACATCTGCTTTCGGATTGAATTGCACCGTCTCACGCGTGATCAGCAGATAGGGCGTTTCGGTATCTTCGCTGCCAAGCGTCTGGTGCAGGTTTGCCAGCGCCTGCCGCAGGTTGCTGCGCGCCGCCTGGTCCGAGCGGTCTGGCCATAAAATCCCAGCCAATTCCTCCCGACTGTGTGGGTGGTCTGACTCAACCGCGAGATAGATCAACAGTCCGCGTACCTTGTTGGACTCAAAACCAACCACAGCATTTCCTTCCTTTGTTGCTTGAAAAGTTCCCAGGAAAGAAAGGGAAAGACGCGCCATCTGGATCTCCTTTTATCGAGCAGGTATCTCCTTACGATATCCTTACGATGGGTATCGATACTTGGGGGAGATTGGATTATTGTAATCAAATTTCCCGTATTCCAATGGAAAAATATCCGAGTTATTTCGCTTTCTTATTACGGCTTTGGAATGAGAAAAAAGCGGGTTCTGGCGTCTGGCGAGCCTCGCTCGAGGATCCCCATACCGGCGAACAAATAGGATTTGCGAACTTGGAAGCCCTGTTGGCGTATCTGGAAAATAAAACCACCAAGACTGATAAGGTAGAGCATGAAGAGGAGATCTGACCAATGAAGCCGATAACGCTTTCCCACCCAAAACTTCTTGTATCCTTCGGCATTCTGATAATCCCGATAATCCTGTTGGCAGCCTCGTTCCCACCCGGATATCCGGTTAGAGCGCTGGTCTCGTCTGGGAAGTCAGAATCACTCCAAGCCACGTACAGAATATACTTGCCTATCATTCAGAAAAACCACACGGGAACTAACCCTGTTCCAACCGTTACACCTCCCGGTCCGACAGCTACACCTCCCAGTCCGACAGCTACACCTCCTGCCTCAGGGAATCCAGTTGGCTTTTTCCTGCCCTGGGTAATTCAAGGGGAAGCGCACGCGACAGATGGGCCTAGCCTGGCAGTCGATCCTAATGGGGGAGTACACGTCGCCTACGCCGCATACACAAGCGATGCCAGCGGCAACCGCCCAGCTTACTACATCTACTGCCCCAGTAACTGCACGAGTCAGGCGAGCTTTAGCGCCCCTGTCATTTTCAATGGGAAGGTCGATCACGTAAACCTGGCACTAGATGCCCAAGGACACCCCCGCATCATGTGGGTCGGTACAGATCCATTAGGAGAAGCACTCGAAGCATATGTATATGCCTCCTGTAACGCGGGCTGTACGAGCCCTGCCGGCTGGCAGACCACCAGGGTCGTTGCCCTCGACACTACCCACCCGCACAACAGTCGCTTCTTTGCCGTCGACCCGCAAGGGCATCCCGGCCTGGTCTACTACCATGACCAGATCGGAGCTGCAAGCGGAACGTATTTCGCCCATTGCGAGACCAACTGCACTGCTTCCGCTAGCTGGCAGAAAACCCAGTTTACCAGTGCAGAGCTGCGCTTCCCGGCGCTGGTATTCTCCAAAACTGGCATGCCCAGAATTGCGGGTTCGTATACCGATTACTCCGGCGAGCCTCCTATTGAATTCATGATCTATCTCGAGTGTGATGCCACCTGTCAGAACTTCAACCAGGGGGTTGCCCTTCCGCTCAAAACCTGCTTTCTATGCAATGAGCAAAAAGGCTACTTCGACCTGGCCCTCGATTCGAGCGATCGCCCGCGCCTGGCCCTCTACACCGGTCCTTTGGATCCTGGCAGAGGCATGGATGCCAATACCCTGTATTATGTGTTCTGCACCACCAACTGCGGCGACCTAAACTTATCTGTTTGGGACGGTTATTCCTTGGGGTTGCCGGCTGGAGTAGGCACCTACGCGCATCTGGCAATCGACCCCCAGAACCGGCCGCGTCTTGTTTACGAGGATGTGAGCTACGGGTTGGTGTATACCTGGTGCATATCAGGGTGTGAGACAACCAGCCCGGTCTGGCAAAACATGCTCGCTGATTCAAGCGCCATACTCGACCAGACCGAGCCCGTCCCGCCCATCCCCCCCTGCCAGGTTGCCGG
>CALMGN010000266.1 GCA_937863605.1 uncultured Anaerolineaceae bacterium | reverse complement strand
TGACAATGTAGATTGTCATGCTGCACGTAGGGCACTCTGCGAGTGAACGGCGTGAAGCCTCTCAATGGCTAGCAGACCCTTCGCTCCGCTCAGGGAGACAACGTAAAGAAGGGTGACAGCCTCTTCTATTCCCCTTCCACCTTCTCCACGACGATCGTAAGCCGGGCGGCTAACGCCGCGATAGCGCCCACCGCTGCCCACACTGGAATCAGCAATGCACCCACCACGCCCACCGTCAGAGGCAGCTCGACCAGAACCTCACCCTTCTCATTCTTGATGATGATCCGGCGGACGTTGCCCTCATGGATGATTTCTTTGACTTTGGCGAGTAACTGCTCGCCATCCACTCGAAATTCCTCATACTTCACTTTTTCATCAGTCATTTCCATTCCTCCTACAGAATCTGGCGGTTGGCTGAGTCAAACGCCTTAATTTGAACCTTCTGAGCCGGACTGCCCGGGTAATCGCTGGCAAAAATAGACCAAATCATCAGATCGTTCCATTCCGCGTCGGTTGCCGGGAAGCGTTCCCGTAGTGTAGCCTCATGCTCAAAACCAAGCTTGCGCGGCACCGCAGCGCTGCGGTGATTGAGCGGGTCGCAGTGAATCTCTACCCGGCGTGCATCCATAATTTCAAAAGCCACCTTTACCAGCGCCGCGCTGACCTCGGTGGCATAACCCTGGTTAATCATTTCACGGTCGATCCAATAGCCGATCTCGAATGCCCGGTCGCCGACCCTTTTGTGCAACCCGGTTCCGCCTAAAAACCCGCGTTTCCTGTAGATTAAAAATACCGAAAACATAATCTGTGTCTGAATCAAAACGCGACCGCCAGTGCCGAATGCGTTCGATCTTGACCTGTAATTCCTCTGGCTCGTTGCGCGCGAAGGGCAGCCAGGGAAGCAAATGGTCAACGTTGGCCTCGACGGCGGTTTTCATCAGCGGTGCATCCGGCGGGTTCCAACAGCGGATGACCAGACGGGGCGTCACGATTCGGTAGGCAGGTCCAGGGATGTCGGTCGGCATGGAAAAACTCCTCGGATTGGGATATACATTGTGAAATTACGTATCCCTTAGCATACAACGGTCACAGCCGGTTTTCAACCGGTTTGTACTTTATACGGCTAAAATGGGT
>CALMGN010000265.1 GCA_937863605.1 uncultured Anaerolineaceae bacterium | reverse complement strand
GCGCGACCCGCAAGGTGCTGCGCAATTCCTGGAAGGGCAAGGAATTAAGACCGCGCAGCGGCTGTACGGGCCGGGTTCCATCCCGGCCCGGGTCGACCCGCGGGTCGACCCCTACGAAACATTGTCCTCCAGGCGGATCCGGGTATCCGCTCTTTGAGGACCCTGTCTGTCCATTTTGCTGTAGGGACTGGGTTCCATTCCAGCCCGCCATGCTGTGCATGTCCGACATTCAACATTAAAACGCAAAGGACGCTAAGAACACGAAGGGTGCGGAAAAAATCACGTTCTTTGTCTGTTACGCGGTAATTTTCTTCAAAAACCCACCAATGGTACTTACCCAAAACCGCTTATACCCCTCGGCAATTGCGTTTTCATCGTAGGTATATAGCACCAACCGAACTTGTACCTTGAGATCGCCAAACTCGATTGAAATTGGTACTTCGTTTTCCTCGAATAAGCGTTTAAAACCGTCAACTTTGTGTTGGTAACCAGCTTGTCTAAAGCCTTTTGGGTCCACGAAAATTATTTGATATTGATTTCCCTTTTTTAGCCAGAAAATAAAATCAGGTCTGAAGTTCAAAATCTTGTTTTCATCTGTGTTGTAATAGGGAATGGTGATGTTGTCTAAATTTTCATTGACCTTGGAAAATACCCACCAGTCATATCCGTTGAACTTGTTATCATCCTTTTTTAGGTAGTCTTCCAAATCATGGATAAACCGTCTTTCGCTTTCCACCCGAATTACATTACGGATGTACTCTTCTTTATCATCATTGCTGAGAAGGATCGGAAAATAATAGTGGTTCGCTATTTGTTTAATTTCTACAGTAATGCTATTGTGTGAAATGGTCTCGGTTTCATACCCCTTCTGAGCCTTGTTAAGCTCAGCTATTAATTCTAGGTCATCTCCATACTTTTCCTTAAGCATCCTAATCTTATTTGTCGACGACAAATTTTCTGTATATTTCTTTATTCTTAAGTCCAAATCATCGAAAATCCCCAAAGTGACCCGTATATGCCTAAAATGATTGATCTCCTCATCCAGTTCCTTAAAATCTTTGAATTCCTTGGTTTGCAGCCCAAAATACCTCAAGGCCTGCAGTACCAACACCGATAAATTCTTGTATTCTCTTTCCCCATCCTTACGAATAGTCTCTTTTTCAGCCGTAAATGCATCCCGCAGCGCGCCAATTTGCCTGGGCGAGGTGCCATGCAGGGCAAAAAACACCCGATCATCATCCATATAACGAACATAATCCTCGAGGAGCGCGGCATTCTCTTCAGTCAGCATAAATTTTGACTGGTCGCGCTTATCCGAAACCAGCGATCCGCTCTGACGGTAGGTCGGAATCAACAGCAGCTTTCCTTCAACCGCTGCCTGGTTGACCTCCAGCGCAATCTCCTGCTCACCGCTCTTTTCGGTCACATCTCTCAGTTCACCGATCACCTGGCTTAACGCTGCCTGGTTGGTGCCGAAAATATAGACGGTTTCCAAAGGCTGCACATCATTTTTGACCCGATCGAATACTTCCATTTCAGCAGGCGTCAAACCATTGGCACCTGCCAGTTCCCGGATGCGTTTACGCTGGTACTTGAACGGTTCGATGCGCACTCCCCGCCCAACCGATTGCAGGATGAATTTTTTCGCATCCTCTGACACGCCAATATTGATATACATAATCACGTTCGGACGGTTCGAATCCCAGCCTTCGTAAAAACTGCGCGACCCGAGCAAAATATTGATGTCCGAATCGGACTGATTCAGGCGGGTGAAGAAGGCGTCATCCGAAACGCGCTGCCGGCTGCTGTACCCTGAAAGTTCATTTTTGAGCCACTCGGTTACATCGCCAATGCGGATCAAGGCAAACGGATTATTCCCGGTAATCAGCTGCAGGGCGATCTCTTTACGATCAGATTGGCGGACGATGATTTCAATTTCACCCGGACTGGACGAATTGAAAACATCGCGCAAGATATCTGCTTGGGTCAGACGGTTATAAAGCTCCTCGTCCACTTTGACGCTGTCGTTCTCGAATTCAAATTTTGGGCGTGATGCCAGCTCAGCAAAAAGTTCGGTTTTGGCGTTGTTCCAGGCGTCGTCATCGATCTCGCCTTTGCCAATGCG
>CALMGN010000264.1 GCA_937863605.1 uncultured Anaerolineaceae bacterium | reverse complement strand
GATGCCATTTTTCACTGCCTCCTCACGCCGGTAAAATTCCCCGGCTCCAGCCGGAATGGTTGGCAAAGCAAGCCACTCCTGCTGGAATCAAGAATACTCAATTATCATCCCTGTGACTATCCGTATTAGTACTTAATTCTACCGCGATAGGTACGCAAAAACCTTTAGTATTTTCATATATATTTCCAATTTGACTTTCCCCCTCGCGATTTGAGATGGCGTACCCGCTGCGGCTACTGATCCAGCGGCAGCAGCCCCTTTTTCACCGCCAGCCGGATCAGGTCGGCCTGCGAATGGAATTCCAGCTTGCGATTCAGGCTGGCGCGGTGGGCTTCCACGGTGCGCGGGCTGATCGACAGTCTTTCCGCGATCTCGACCGAATTGCGTCCTTCAGCCACCAACTGTAAAATCTCGCGCTCGCGGGTGGTCAGGGTATCATACGGGTCGAGCGATCCGGTTTTGACGCGTTGAATATAGGCCGAAATGGCGCGCTCCGAATAGGGCGCACTTAAGTAGCGCTGACCAGCGGCTACGATCCGAATAGCCTGAATTAATTCATTGGCGGTGGCATCCTTAAGCACATACCCGGATGCGCCTTTGCGCAGCGCTTCGATGACATAGGCTTCATCGGCATGCATCGAAAGAATTAACACCTGGCTGATGCGCCACACCTGGCGCGTGACTTCCAGCCCGCCCAGGCCGGGCATCATTAAATCCAGCACGCTCACCATAGGCTTCAACTGGCGGATCATCTCGAGCGCCTGATGGCCGTCGCTGGCTTCGCCAACCACCTCTAAATCAGCCTGTGAATCGATCAAAGACCGCAGGCCTTGCCGCACCACAATGTGATCATCCGCCAGTAATACTGTGATCATGGCCGCTCCCTTCTACCGGCTGCGCCGTTGCAGGCAGCTCAACCAGTATGGATGTCCCCCAACCGGGCACAGAATCTATTGTAATCGATCCACCCACCAATGCAACCCGCTCCTGCATGCCGCGCAGTCCGCGCGTGCGGCTGCTGGTAAGTTCCGTTTCTGCCATGAAACCGCCGCCGCGGTCTTCCACCTGGATGGTCATCACGCCATCCCGATGCCCCACCCGTACCGAAGCTTCATGGGCACCCGAATGGCGCGCCACATTGGTGAGCGCTTCCTGGACGAGGCGGTAGGTGGTGGTCTCGATCTCCGGGGCGTAGCGGTTGTCGACCAGACCATTCTGCGAGAAATTGACCTGCACCCCGGTCAGCGACGTGAAGCGGTCAAAGTGCCAGAGCAGCGCCGGTAATAGGCCCAGATCGTCCAGCATGGTCGGCCGCAGGTCCAGCGACAGGTTGCGCACCTTTTGGATGAGATCATCCGCCAGGGCGCGGGCTTTTACCAGGGCAGCGCCATTTTCCGGGTTGGTATCCAGCTGCAGCTTGAGGCCGGTGAGCAGCTGCCCAATCTCGTCATGCAGCTCCAACGCAATCTTGCGGCGTTCAGCCTCCTGGATGGCTACCAGGCGGTGCGACAGCGCCTGCAGGTTGGTCAGCATGCCGTTGATCTGGTTGCCTACCAGGGTTAATTCATCGCGGCGGTCGACGGTCACCCGCGCCGAAAGGTCACCGCCAGCGCCAATTTGCGTCACCTCTGTGCCAAGTTTGCGAATACGGGCTAACACCAGGCGGTCGAGCGCCAGAAAGGTCATGACACTGAACAGCAGCGCGCCCATGATGATAGCGGTGGTGAGATACAACAGCACCAGTTGGCTGTTGCGGTACAGCGTGCGCCCCTGCTCCAGCCGCAGGATGTAGGCCGGTGCGCCGTAAAAATCGGTCAGCAGGGCGAATCCGGCCATTTGAGTCTCGCTGCTCGGAATAGCGGTAATGGGATCCTCAGCGGTAAACGCCAGTTTGGCTTCACTAAATTCCGGCGGTAAATCCGACTGAGCGTAGGGCAGCAGCGCCAGCGGGAAACGCACCACGCTGGAAATGCGGTTCAATCGGTTGGCATCCAGGTAACGCCCGATGATGAGCGTGCCGGCTGCCGGTCCCTCGCCGCTGCTTTTGAGCAGCGGAGCCGAAACGATCAACAAAGGTCCGCGGTCGGTGGCAATCAGTCCTGAGCGCGGCTCGCGCTCGTCGATGGTGCGCAGCAGCGCATCGCCGGGTTGAATCCGCTCGCGCAGCCCGGCGGGAAGATCAGTTTCCGGGTCAGCCTGCCCGCCAACCATGTGCGCATGGACGATCCCGCCATCCGGGGCGATGAATGCCATCAGGTCAATGTTAAGCCCGATCAGGACGGAATCGCTCAGATTGCGTTGAATGTATTCCGGGCTGCCGGTACGGATGAAGTCATAGCTTTCATCGCGGCTGGCCCAGTTGCGGACTGCATCCGTCAATGAGATGCGCTCGTTTTCCATGACCCCCAGCACGCGCTGGACGTTCAACCGGGCTGAGCGCTCCTCTTCATCGCGGAAATGCGGCACCAGGATGCCCTGCAGACTGATGGAAAGAATTAACACCAGGCCGACAAAGGTCAGCAGGATGACACCCAGAATGGTCCAGCGAAGATTCAAAAATGCTCCCGATCAGAGGGGAATCTTTTTAATGAAGAAGGCTTAAGCACGAGAGGAAGTGCCTTAACCTGATTATACAGAGATTCCCACCTGAGAGATACGGACTTTGATTTTGGTGCGTTGCACCTGGTCTTGGTGCATTGCACCTGGTCTTGACCTCGGCACATTGGAATCGCAAGGACAGGTGCATCGCTCCTTAACCCG
>CALMGN010000263.1 GCA_937863605.1 uncultured Anaerolineaceae bacterium | reverse complement strand
TCAAGCGCATGCAGGGTTATAACGTGCTGTTCCCGATGGGTTTTGATGCCTTTGGACTGCCAGCGGAAAATGCAGCCATCAAGCACAACATCCACCCCAGGGTGTGGACTTACCGCAACATTGATAAGATGCGCAAGCAGTTCCACAGCCTGGGCGCGATGTTCGATTGGCGCCGCGAGGCGGTCAGTTCTGACCCAGAATTCTACCGCTGGACGCAGTGGTTCTTCACCCAATTGTACAAGCATGGGCTGGCGTACCGCAAAGCCGCGCTGGTGGATTGGTGCCCGAATGACAACACCACCCTGGCCCGCGAACAGGTGTGGGGTGAAGACCGCCATTGCGAACGCTGCGGCACGCCGGTGATCAAAAAAAATCTGGAACAGTGGTTTTTCAAAACCACGCAATATGCGGACGAACTGTTGAATTACGATGGCATCGATTGGCCTGAACGCGTCCGCACGCTGCAAACCAACTGGATTGGGCGGTCAGAAGGCGCCGCAGTTTATTTCACTACTGAACAGGGCGATACGCTGGAAGTCTTTACCACTCGTCCGGATACACTGTGGGGCGCTACCTTTATGGTGCTGGCGCCAGAGCATCCCCTGGTTGCCAAACTGACCAGCACTGAGCAAAAGGCGCAGGTTGAGAGCTATGTCGCGGAAGCGCAGCGCATGACGGATATTCAACGCGAGTCCACTGACAAGGAAAAGACGGGTGTGTTTACCGGTGGTTATGCGATCAACCCGGTCAATGGACGCCGAATTCCGATCTGGATTGCCGATTATGTGCTGCTCACCTACGGTACCGGCGCCATTATGGCTGTTCCAGCGCATGACGAGCGTGATTTCGCTTTTGCAATCAAATTCGGCTTGCCGATTCTGCCAGTTATCGGCCGAAACGACGAAATCGCCAAAAGTCTGGTTTTCCCTGGGTCGGTTGCTGCCGGATTTGCAGAAAAATTAACCGAAGCCGGAATAGAATACTATGCTGCTCCGGTTGGGGATGTTGGCCAAGGTCTGTATGTCACTTTACATGGTTCCAGCCAAATCGAGCAGTTCATCGAAATGATGCAGGCTGCGATTCAGACTGAAAACTGGAATGAGATTGTCGGCGCGCGTTGGGCCTTCGTTTTTTCGGATGGGGTGCGCGAGCTGGATTCGGTCGCAGCCGACCAGGAGATCCTGGCACGCTGCAAGTCCATTTATCCATCCGTTGTTGGCTACCGAACCACGATGGAGATGCTCAACCATCTGGATTTTTACAAAGATGTTTTGTTCCATGCCGAGTACGGAACTATGATTAACTCAGGCAATTTCACCGGTACGCCAGGTGCGATCGCAAAGCAGAAAATCTCGCAGTGGCTGGAAGATAACGGCAAGGGGAAATATTCCGTCAATTTCCACCTGCGCGACTGGCTGATCTCACGCCAGCGCTATTGGGGTGCCCCCATCCCAATCATCTACTGTCCGACCCATGGCGCGGTATCTGTACCAGACGACCAGCTGCCGGTTCTGTTGCCCGATGACGTCGAATGGATGCCAACCGGCCAATCGCCGCTCAAGTTGCACCCCACCTGGAAAGTGACAACCTGCCCGGTCTGCGGCGGTCCGGCTGAACGCGAAACCGATACCATGGACACTTTCATGTGCTCCTCCTGGTATCACCTGCGCTACCTGAGCCCAGCGTATCAGCAGGGTCCGTTTGACCCGAAAGAATACGACTATTGGATGCCGGTGGATACATACACTGGCGGCATCGAACATGCCAACATGCACCTGATCTACACCCGCTTCTTCCATAAGGCCTGCCGCGACATGGGCATTACCAAAGGCGACGAGCCGATGCTGCAGCTGCGCAATCAGGGCATGGTGCTGGGCGAAGATTCGGAGAAAATGTCGAAGAGCCGCGGGAATGTACTTTCACCGGATGACCTGGTTCGGGCGTACGGCGCCGATGTGGTGCGCGCTTATCTGATCTTCTTCTCACGCTGGGATCAGGGCGGTCCGTGGAATTCAGGCGGCATCGAAGGCGTCAACCGCTGGATGCGCCGCGTCTGGGCGATGGTTGTTGAACCCGGCCCGGAAGGGTCAAAAGATGAAGCGGCAATCCGCACGCTGCGCCGCAAAGTGCATCAGACGCTTAGAGCAGTCACCCGTGACTTCGAACAGTTCGAGTTCAACACCATCGTTTCCGGTTTGATGGAACTGCTGAACGAAATGGTCAAGGCCAAGCAGCAAGGACTGTTCAATTCGCCTGCCTGGAAGGAAGCC
>CALMGN010000262.1 GCA_937863605.1 uncultured Anaerolineaceae bacterium | reverse complement strand
GCAGAACTATGCTCAAATATTAATAGGGGATACCGGTAGGCACAGCACTCCCCCGCAGGGGTCGTAAGTATAGACCGGTTATCTCCAGGGTTAGGGTGTCCTCTAAACGCGTGATTGTAAAATCAATTCTTTGCTCTTTGTGTGAATTAAACTACCGTTCCTGCGGTGGATAAATGATCCGCGGTTGACCATCCATACCGGGTCTCAGGTAAATATAGATGACCTGAGCACCCTGGGGGGAACTAAATATTCCGCCATCTGAGGCAGTCAGCCGAACCAGATAAACCATGTCTTCCCAGTCATAGCCCATCAAAACCAGTTCCTTGACTGGTTGGCAAAAGATGGCCTGAGCGTCGCACAGGCGCTTAAAGCTACCCGCCAGATCGTTCCTGTCGATCCCCATTTCGGTCAGGGATTCCACTTCCCAGTAGTCCACCTCGAACAGGGATGCGGCGGCAGCATAGTCACCCGTATGCAGGGCGGCCTGGAACTGTTGGACCACGTCAAATCCTTCCTGCAGCTGTGCGTCGGGCAATTCCCAGATCGTAGGGAACCTTGAGCTAAATACAGCCATGCGGCTGCCATCCCGGTTGAATTCGACCTTTCCATTGTCGGAAAATGAATAAAGGTTATCCAAATGCGACCATGTCCGGGTTTCATACAGCGTACCAATGGTGGAATAACCGTCCTCGTGGTCCAGGTTACCCATTCCGCTGATGATCAACAGGTCACCTGCCGGGTTGAAATTTACCGAGTTTGCCTGTAAACCCGGATCCAGCTCAGCCAGCCGTTCACCGGTGTCAACGTCCCAAACAACTGCGGTGTTGTCAAGCGGGTTAATGCCTGCAAGCAGATGCCCATCCGGTGAGATCGAGGCGTCCCTGATTTTATTCAGATTAAACCGATCTTTCATTTTCCATCCAGAAGTTTCATAAACATCGACTCCCGTCCGATTCGGTGAGAACACCACCAACCGCGAACCATCTGCGGAATAAGATAACGCCGCAGAAGCCCAGCTTTGATATGCCGGGGTTTGGAGCAGGATTTCCCCAGAACGATTCCACACATACAGCGTAGAATTGATAACTGCCGCATAACTGCGCCCATCGGGTGCTACTGCCACGTCCGGGTATATTGTTGATCCTTTTGCAGTCAAGTTAATCAGAGTTAAGTCAGGCTTGTTGGTGGATAAATCCCACAGCACAACCTTATTTTCATCGGTGGAATACAACAGGCTTTTACCATCAGGCGTAAACGCCAATGGACCCGGCCAGCCTTCACCCAGCGGTATTTCGGTCAACAAATCACCGGTATTCGTATCGATCACAACCAAAAAACCGCTTTTTCTTGTTTCACAATTCCAGTAATTATCCATGCTTCCCCAGCAGGCAGAAATAGCGATCAGGTTGCCGTCTGGACTGAGTGCTGATGAAATTTTCGAGTAAGATCTCTCACCAAGATAGTCAAGTAATCCCGGAAAATAACTGCGCGTTATAGCGAATTGTCGAAATCCAGCCCGGTCAAAGAGCGCTGGCATGGGAGTTGGCACAAAAGTGGGTACGGCGGTGGGCTGCAGGGTGGCAGTTGGCGGTATAGCGGTGGTTGGTTGCATGGTGGCGGATGGAGCCATCTGCTCCTGCTCCGTCAGCGCGGCTGTAACGATCCTGTCTGCCAAAACTGTCGGCAGGATTTGAGTCGATGCAGGCAGGTTGACAGGCGCGCAGGCAGTGACGAATATGAGCAGGATAAGAGGAACGCCAAAATAATTACGCATGATTCATCCTTGAAAATGTAATAGCATTATGCTTATCTGATTTATATTGTATAACACCCATCGCCAAACGACATTTTAATTTATAGATAAGGTACAGTGT
>CALMGN010000261.1 GCA_937863605.1 uncultured Anaerolineaceae bacterium | reverse complement strand
TCCTTGTAGAACTTGAACGGCGCCAGGAAGTGGATGTCCTCCAGGCTGGCGACATTAAACCCGCTCTTTTCGGAAGCCAACACCGAGGCGATGTGTTTGGCTGCCACCGAGAAACCCTCAATGCCCATTACACCTGGCAGCAGGGGAATGCCATTCAGTGCATGATCCTTCAGAAAGGGCTGCTCTTTGGGATCAAGTTCCGCTTCCAGGGTGACTCCCTGGTTGAGGTCCAGGCCAGTGACCCGGCTGAACATCACATGGATGGGTGTTCCGGCTGTCAGCGCCTGATTGGCGGCTTCCAGATTCAAACCGCTGTCGGAGCGGCGTGTTTTTTCCAGCAGTCCGAGCGATCCGGTCAGCAGCACCTCACCGCCAATTACTCCTTGCACAAGTTCGCGGTACACCAAGGGAGCAGCCTGCTCGGGTGCCATCATTTCGATGCCGGCGCGTTCCATCAGCATCGGGATGGAACCCCGACTGGCCATGCCGACCTGCGCCCAGGCACTCCAATCCAACGCAAGCGCTTTCAACCCCGGTTTTTGCCGACGCAGGGCATAGGTCAGCCGGCAAACCAGGTCATTGGCAGCACTGTAGTCTGCCTGACCGGAATTGCCAAATCGCCCGGCGACCGAGGTAAATGCGATCGCAGCCTTGAGGGGTCGTTTGTTCTTTTCCAACGCTTTCAAAAAGTGGAAGTACCCGCCAGCTTTGATCGCCAGCGTTTCGCGCACTTCTTCCAGCGGCTTACTGTCCAACTTGCGGCTACGCTCCAGCCCGGCAGCGTGAATGAAGACATCCACCCGCCCCTCAGCTTTCGTCACTGCCTTGACCACTGCATTGACCGATTTGGCATCGGTGACATCGCAGGTCAAATAATGTGCCTGGCCGCCAGCCTGCCGGACCACGTCCAGGGTCTGCAGGGTAGCTGCAGCCCGGGATACCTTGTCCACCACGGTTTCAACCTGTTTGGGGGTGGGTTTTTGGCCTTCAGCAGCCAGCCGCTGTATGACCGCAGTCTTGAGCGCTTCCCGACCGCTGCGTGCCAATTGGATTTCAGGATCCTGTGTATCGGGCAGTTCGGACCGCCCCAACAGGTAGAAGGTGCCTTTCGTCTGCTGGGCCAGGTCGGTTACCACCGATGCAGTGATTCCACCGGTGCCGCCGCTGATCAGGAAGACTGGATTTTTTCCCAGATCCAGGATTTGTTCTTCAACATTGCGCTCTAAGACCGCAATTCCAAAGCGCTGCTCACCGCGCCAACCGATCTCGACCACGGCCGAATCGACCAGCGTTTCCTCGATCAGCAGGGTTGCGGTTTGGGCGGGCGTTTCATCTTCAGCAAAATCGACCACCTTTACTAACAGAGTAGGGCGTTCCATGCTCATAGCCTTGGCAAAACCACTGACTGCCCCGCCCAGCGGAGCACTGGCGCCGTCAGCACCGTAGCCGTGCAGACCACCCATGCGGGTGGCGCACACCAGGAAGGTTTCAGGACCGACCAGCCGCAGCAGGTGATAAAGCGGCAGCACACGTGCTTCCAGTTCTGATTCCCAGGAAGCAGCGTTCAGGTCTGCCAGGGCTGGTTCGACGTCCAGGGCAGGCAGATAATAAACGCCGGTGACCGGGGCCTCAGCCTGCCACTGCTGCACTTTAGCCAGAGCGGCTTCATCCACCGTAGTAACCACCAACACCTGAGCTTTGCGGCCGCGCAAGCGGCGAGCCAGGCCGTCTGCGGTTTTCCCGCTATCGGCGACCACTAGAATGCGGCTGGTGGCGTCAATCGTAACGCCGGACGAGGTACAAAGGTTAAGACGCGGACGCAGTACGGGAACCGGAATGCGTCGGTGAATCGTGCTGATTGGAGCGGGTTCAAC
>CALMGN010000260.1 GCA_937863605.1 uncultured Anaerolineaceae bacterium | reverse complement strand
CGCGAGGATAATCTCATCCTGCTGCCGCACCACAGCGGTTTTTACCATCCCGATCTGGTGCAGGCCAGCGATGCAGTGATTGCTAAACTCGGTTACAGTACGATCGCCGAAGTCTATCAGGCGGGTCTCCCGTTTGCCTACATCCCGCGGGAAAACTTTCCTGAAACGCTCCCGATGGCGGAGTTTGCTCGGCGCGTTATGGGTGCGCTCGAACTCACCTATGCAGAATTCAACAGTGGGGAGTGGCGTGATTTACCGGAGCATTTACTCCAGATTCCGAGATTCCAGCGTGACGGCATTAATGGAGCGGATCAAATTGCCGACTTGCTGCTCAGGCGGTATTGAGAACCGGTTACCCAGTCTGCAAGAAATGGTTGAAATCGGACCGGGTCGAACTCCGTGAATTCATGGTCAGCCAGCCCTGCCAGCTGATAGGGATCATCTTTGAAAAACTCGGCTAACGCTTCGAGTGAGTGAGTGCGGGCAATAATAATGCCGCCAGTTTTCGGGTTGCGCGGGCCAGACATGAGCAGCCAGCCGCGGTCATAGCCGATTTGGAGAAATTCCCGGTGCAGTCGGACATTATCGCCCAGCTGCTCAACGGGTACTTTATATTGGATGGACACCAGAAAATGTTTCATGATTGCCGCCTGAGGTGTTGGATGGGTTGAATTGGCCGTTAAAGTTGACCGGTAATTCTGCAAGTTTACCTGGCTGATGACTGATAGCGGTTCCGGAACCTCGGATGGCGCAAACCAACCGATTTCAGCGCACTTTTCCGGTTCAATAATGCGCGGTTCGCCCCGGGTAATCCGGCAGATATAGGTAGGTGAAACCCAATGCTGATTTTCCTGCGGAAGAATATGGTCGACGACATCCAGAAGATGACCAACCAAAATTTTAACACCGTATTCCTCTCGCATTTCACGTTTCAAGGCATCTGCCAGGGTCTCGCCAAATTCAACGCTGCCGCCTGGGAATTCCCAGCAGCCGCGCTCATTTTTGGCTTTTTCACCTCGTTTTGCCAGAAACAGCCGGCCCAGCGGATCGACAATCACGGCCCCAACGCCCACGCCAATAAAATCAACTCCGGGTTTCATTGCCAGGCCCCTCATCTTTCTATCGTTTTCACAGGTATACTATGCCTGTAAACAAACCATGAACAAAACCGAACGTTTGCTTATTCCAGCCCGCGAACGCCACACTGAAATTGTAGTGGTAAATTCCCGTTTCATCGCCTCGATTGCTCCAGCATTTTCGGTTGAGGCAGCGCGGGATTTTATTGCCAGGATACGGACCGTTCACCCGGACGCGACCCATCATGTCCCGGCGTTTATTATCGGGCACGGCGCCAGCATCACCGAGCACTGCTCGGATGACGGAGAACCTCAAGGCACGGCTGGCCGGCCGGCGCTGGCAGTGTTGAAGGGCAGCGGCCTGGGTGATGCCGTGGTGGTGGTGACCCGCTACTTTGGCGGGACGAAACTCGGCACCGGAGGGTTGGTGCGCGCTTATACAGATGCGGTCAAATCCGTTTTGGAAGGCCTGCCGCTGGCCGAAAAAGTCCCCACCCAAACGGTTATGCTGGTGTTGCCCTACCCTTTGTTCGAACGGGTTCGGATGTTGATCACCGAACAAGGCGGGCAAATGCTCGACGAAAATTTTGCAGAAAATATCACCCTGACGCTGCAGTTCACAATCCAAAAATTGCCGGGCTTTCAGGATGCCCTACGCGAGGTCAGCAAGGGGTCTTTGCAGGTAAATGTCATCGGGTCGAACCCGGCAGCCATTTTTCCGGTCAGTGAAACTCTTTAAAGATCAATTGGCGGGTCGGTTGGCGTTCGCGGGGTAATCAAAAATCGCTGACGGTAAACTGCCACGCCCATCAAGACCAAAAATTCGAACAACGCGCCAAAAGTGGCGGAAAATTGATCCAGGTAATAGACGAGGATGTTAACCACTGCCAGTGAAAAGGTAAGTCCAAGGATGGCCAGCGTCACGGCGGTGTGATCGCGTTTGAGAAGTAAATAAATGGCTGCCAGGAAAGAAAGAAATCCTACGAATCCCTGGACCGCCAGGCGGATGGCAAACCAGAGCGGTTGATTGGCCACTTCAATATCGGCCGGGCGGACCAGCGGCGTAATATCGACTCCCTGGAACACCGCTGACACAAACACCCCCAACGTGACCAGTTTAATGATCGAGTAAACACCAACAAACCCAAGGCAGAGGATCAAAACAGTGCGTAGTCGCGGACGGGTGAGAAAATTTTCCACCGCCTTCACCCAGCCCTGGAACTTCAGAACCCACTTTGGCCGCCGTTCGGGTGCGGTTTGAATAAGTTCCGACTGGATATATTGGTCCAGCGATTCGGCCAGCTTGAGCAGTTGAGGATCATCCGTTTGACGGCGGATGCTGTCCAGGCGTTTTGTCAAGGCCGCCCTTTCGGTTGCATCCAGGTCATGGTCCAGCAGTTCTTGCAGGCCTTGCAGCACGCGGTAAAGTTCCTCGCGCGGCGAGGCCTCTTTGGGACGGCGTATATGAATATAAACCAGCGTGGTGATTAGAAATAAGGTGTAAACAATCGGCGCAGCTGGCGGGTAGAAATAATCGTTGGACTGGGTGATAAACTTGCCGACTTCATCCACAAACAGGCCGAAGCCGATCCCGCCTGCCGCAGCTGACCAGTACAGCGCCCATTGGTTCGCCAAAATTATCGGCAGGAGTGTGGCGGCAAATAAAAACAATCCGCCCCAGACGACGTGGGCGATGTGTAATTCTCCGCCTCCCAACTGCGGGTAACCGGTAAGTTCGAGGAATATTCGGGTGAACATGACGGATCCGCCAAAGGAAAGCACGGTGACCAACACCAGCTGCTCGGCTTTGTCCCGGCGGACTGGGGTGCGGTTAGCGCCCTGAGGAATGGCAGGCATATTGTTAGAACAGGCTGCGCAATGTGAGCATAAAACCAAATATGATCAGTGGAATACCAATGATGGCGCCGAACACGGTCACGGTCAACACGATCCCGGCAATCATGAAAACCAGGCCGAGGATTGCGCCTACCATTCTCCCGGTAAGTTCAAACACTTTCAGTACCAGGCGCCACAACGCCCAAAATGGCCACAATAAGAAGGGGACTCTTGTTTTCTCAATCATTGTTTTGACGCTCCCATCACCATTATACGGTTATTCCGCTGGTTGGATGCAGGGGGATCGTTTAATCGTCCAGTAAATACACGTGTTCGGCGCGTAAAAATGGATCTTCGCGCTCCGAATCGGTTTCCATCACCCCTTCGACCAAAATCGGCCGGTTTTCCGTAAAAACTTCCCTACGGGTGGTGCGGTAAACTGCCGGAAAGAGGACCACGTCCAGCATCCCTTCGAAATCTTCCAATGTGAGGAACGCCATCCACTCGCCGGAGGAGGTCTTGTTGCTGCGGTGACTCTGTCGCACACCTGCCACCACCACCTGTTTGCCGCTAATTTCCAACGCTTCGATCGTGCTGACCGCATGGGTGCGGCGCAATTGATCAGCATATAGCTCCAACGGGTGGGCATCCACGCCGATGCCGAGGATATCCTGCTGTGCTGCCACTCGTTCGGCCAGCGTCCAATCCGGTTCGTCGTTCGACGGCTCGACCTCGAATAATGACGGCTGCCCAGGTTTTCGTGAACCCGTTTCCATCTGGCGCAGTAAGCTGGGGATGGAGCCCAGGCCTTGCAGCGCGCCGCAGCGGATCAAATTCTGCGCTTCGGCGGGACGAGGATCCACGCGCAGCAGGAATTCTTCCAGTGAATTAAACGGCCGCTGCTGTAACATCCGTTGGATGGTGCGGTTGGTGAGGTCGCGCACCTGATCCAGTCCGAGATACAGAACCGCGCTGCCGCCGGGGTACACCACGTTGCATTCCCGGCCTGAGGAATTGATATGCGGCGGCCTGGGTGGAAATCCAAAGCGGCGCGCTTCCATCAGGTACACCCGCTGGCTATAATAGCCGCCCCAGTTGGCCAAAACCGCTGATAGAAATTCCGCCGGGTAATGGGTCTTGCACCAGGCCGAGTTCCAGGCCACCTGCGCATACGAAGCTGCATGGGCTTTTGGAAAGCCGTAACCAGCGAAGGCTGCCATCATGTCCCAAATTTTTTCAGCCAGGTCGGGAGCGATCTGCTGTCGGTCATTGGCACCCCGGATAAATTTTTCCTTCAAATTTTGCATCTGCTTGCCGGGATCAAAGTGACTCATTGCCCGACGCAACAAATCGGATTCCGCCAGGTTGAGCCCGGCGATTTCATGCGCAATGCGCAGCACCTGCTCCTGGTAGAGGATGACCCCATAGGTATCGTCCAGCACCGCTGTTAGCGACGGGTGCAGTTGGCTGACGGGCTCCGTTTTGTTATGCCGCCGGATAAAAGCGTCGCGCAGCCCGCCGCGCAGTGGACCAGGCCGGTAAAGCGCCAGGGCTGCCATAATGTCGTCCGGATTGAGCGCACGGATCAGTTTTAAAGTGGCACGCATGCCCGGGCTTTCGATCTGGAAGCAGCCAATGGTCTTTCCGGTCGAGACGGTTTCACCGGTTTGCTTATCCGCGAGTGGAATTTTCTCCAGCACCTGAGTGGGTCGGGCATAATCTGCCTTGCTCCACGAGTGAATCGCTGCTGCAACATCCGCCATAACCGTCAACCCGCGGATGCCGAGTAAGTCGATTTTGACCAGGCCAAGATAAGCCAACGATTCAAGGTCGAACTGCGAGATTAACACGCCTTTGCCGCCAGAACGCATTACGGGCACCAGGTCGGTCATCGCGCCTGGCGAGATTACCAGCCCACCGGGGTGGACGGATAAGTGGTGCGGGATTCCCAACAGCCGCCGGGATTGAGTGAAAACTTGCTGGTGACGGGTATCCGGGTAACGCAATGCCAGGGCGGCGAAGACGTCCTTTTCCCCGCTGCTGTCACCCGAGCCGCCGCGCCCGGCAAAAAAGGAATTTGGCAGTTCATGGGAAAGCTTACGCGCCTCGGCGGGCGAAAAACCCAGGGCTTTGGCGGCGTCGCCGATAGCGGAGCGCGGGCGAAAGCGGGAGATGGTCGCTACCATTGCCACCTGCGCTTCACCGTACGTATCAAAGCAATGCTGGATGATCTCATCACGCCGGCGCGAATCGATGTCAGTATCGATGTCAGGCGGGGTGGAGCGGGCCGGGTTGAGAAAGCGCTCAAAGTAAAGGGAGAGCCGCAGTGGATCCGGGCTGGTGATTCCCAGGCAGTGCGCCACCAGCGAAGAGGCTGCCGACCCGCGCGATGAAAACAGGATGCCCCGCTGTCGGGCATATGCGAGCAATTCTTCCATGATCAGAAAAATCGGATCATAGCCCAATCCCGCTATCGTGGTCAGTTCGCGCTCCAACCGCTCCTCGAGCTGGGGAGTGATTTTTTTGTAGAGCGTCTTTGCTCCACGATAGGCTTTATCTCGCAGCGCCTGTGAAGGAGTTTGACCGGCTGGCAGCGGAATTTTTGGGAAACGCACTACGCCAAAGGGCATCTCAAATATACAACGGGATATCACCATCTCGGTGTTTTGAGTTGCCTGGGGGTACCGCGGAGCAGCATTTTCGCTGGATATTGTTTGTGGAAAGATGGCAAATTGCGTGTAGCCATGATTGACAGTGATTTTTTGCACCGGGAGGTTGGTTCGGATGGCACAGACCGTGCGGTGCAGGGTTTCATCTACTTTGTCAAGGTAAAAAACTTCGGGGGCATGAACCAGCGGAAGATTTACCTGCCCGGCAAGCTCAGCGAATAATTCCTCTTCTGCCAGAAGGGGGTCACTCCCGGTTATGCGTCCAAACAGCCGGTCCGGGAACATCATTAAAAGCTCTGTCAGCCTCTGTCGGGCTGAGCCTGGCTGGCGTTGGCGCAGCAGCAGGTTGGCAGCTCCGCGGCTCCCGCCGGTGAGTAAGATTATTCCATTGCAATGCTGCACAACTTCATTCAAAGTCAGTGGTCGGCCGTCATCCAGATTCACCAGGCTACTCAGTCGGCAAAGGTTGGACCACCCTTCCTCATTCTCTGCCAGCAGCGTCAGCCGCGGTAAGGGGCCGTTCGGTTCAAACTCCGGCTGTGGTTGCACATCCACTTCCAACCCGAAGATCGGTCGAATGCCAGCTTTGCGGCAGGCCAATGCGAATTCAACTGCACCGGTCAGCATGTTATGGTCGGTTAATGCCAAAACGTCCAGTCCATGTCCAGCAGCACGCGCAGCCAGATCTGCCGGGGAACTGACGCCTTCCAACAGCGAATAATAGGAGTGGTCGCAAACCAGGGGAGCCAAAGCCTAACAAATTCCTTAAAATGATTGTAACCTTAACCGTTGCTGGGTAAAATGAAAACCATCCCATTCCCGTTTATTAAACTGAGGAAAAAATGGAAGAAATCAAAATCGATCACAACGACGAGCCGATCCGGCTCTTTGAATCGGATTTTCTGGAGTTCTTCTCACACATCCACCCCGCTGTGGTGGTGATCATCTGGCTGCCGATTAGCATTTACGCCCTGGTACGTGGTTTCATCGATTGGCCGCGAGGTCAAAGCGTTGGCTGGGTATTCTTCGGATTCTTTTTCGGTTTGTTCCTGTGGACGCTGGCTGAATATTTACTGCACCGTTTTGTGTTTCATTATCACCCCAAAACCGAAGCGCAAAAGAAAATTTTCTTCTTATTCCACGGTGTGCACCACGCGCAACCGCAGTGCAAAACCCGGCTGGTCATGCCGCCGGTGGTGAGCATCCCGCTGGCACTGCTGTTCTACGGATTCTTCCACCTGTTCTTCGGCACCCTCCTGGGCGGCAGTAATTGGGTTGGACCGCTTTTCTCCGGATTCATCATCGGTTACCTGGGATATGATCTGACCCACTACGCCACCCATCATTTCCCCATGCGCTCGGGAATCTGGAAAGCCTTGAAACGGCACCACATGCGCCACCACTATAAGACGCCCAATATGAGGTTCGGCGTATCGTCACCGGTCTGGGATTATGTATTCAAGACCCAGGGTGAGTGAGGATCGAGTTGGTACAATCATCCGCCAGCTTCATGCTGGCGGATTTTTATGCTCCAGTTCCATGGCAAGTGAAACATTTTTGACCGGTGAGCGTATCAAATCAAATTGGTCTATTGAACCCAAGTTTTCCAATATCAGGGTTTAGCCATGCCCTGGCGGGCTACAGCTTCGGCAGCCGCTTTGATCGCCTCAACGTCGCCCAGGTAACGGCGGGACAGCACATTAAATTTATCATCGAGCGAATATGCCAACGGCACGCCGGTGGGGATATTCAATTCTATGATATCGGTGTCGGAAATTTTGTCCAGGAATTTGACCATGGCGCGCAGGCTGTTGCCGTGGGCTACGACCAGAATTTTCTCGCCGGCCAACAGCCGCGGTGCGATGGATTTTTCCCAGAACGGCATGACCCGCGCCAGCGTGATTTTCAAGGATTCAGTTGCGGGTAGCAATTGTGGATCAACATTGGCGTAGCGCCGGTCAAAGCGCGGGTGGCGCTCGTCATCCAGCGAGAGCGGCGGGGGCGGGGTGTCAAAGCTGCGCCGCCAGATGTGCACCTGTTCGTTGCCGAACTTCTTGGCTGTCTCGGCTTTATTCAAGCCCTGCAGGTCACCATAATGGCGTTCGTTGAGTTCCCAGGCGCGTTCGACTGGCAGCCACATGGCATCCATGGCATCCATGGCGATCCACATGGTGCGAATGGCGCGTTTGAGCACCGAGGTGAACACAAAATCAAAGTCGTATTTTTCCTGCAGCATCAGCTGGCCAGCCTGTTTGGCTTCTTCTTTACCGGTGTCGGTCAGGTCAACATCCGTCCAGCCGGTGAAGCGGTTTTCAAGGTTCCAGGTGGATTGCCCGTGGCGCAGCAGCACTAAATTGTCAGTCATCAGGTTCCTCCCGATCAGGTGGGTTTAATAATTGCAATAAAATAATGCTGCTGATTATAACTGACAAAATACTTTGTGATACACAGCACAAACCAATTATGCGCTAATCTGTTGGACGGTCACCGCGAGCTTGCAGGAACGAAAGCTGGCGGGCGCGCAGCATGCGCAGGGTCAGGTATATCAACAGGATGAAGGCTGCAACCGCAGCGGCCGCTCCTACGGCTTCGACCTGGTCCGGGCGGACGCGGATGCCGATGAATGACCAGATGAGAACCGCCGGGTAGGCGATGGCGTTGCGCCGGTGAACCATTAGCAGCCCAAGAAGGGTCGCGATACCGACCATGACCACCGCCCATATTTCCGGCGAAACACCGAAGCCGTTCCAGCCAGCGGCCAGCAAGGCTACGCTGACATTGGCAATGGTTGCCACCGATATCCAGCCCAAATAGAGCGAAAATGGAAAATCAACCAGGGCTTGTTCCAACGGGTTAATCCGGTCGTGCAGCCCAATTTCCAGCCGGTTATAGATAACCAGCAAACAAGCCAGCAACCCCAACATTAGGATTACCGATAGCCAGAGAATCTCCCAGTGCCAGGCGAAAATCCAGCCAGTATTCAGGAGATTGGCCAACCCAAACCAGCCGGCGATGCGTTCGATGCGCGGGTGAGCCTGCTGACCAGGCAGCGCCTGAAACACTGTAAATCCGATCAAGGCCAGGTAGATCAGCCCCCAGATCGAAAATACGTATCCAGCCGGGGTAAACAGCACCGGGTAGGAGTTGGAAATATCAGCCGTTGTTTTGCCATTGAGCGGAAGGGCGTTCGCCAGTGTGTTGGCGATCAACATTATCACCAGGGTCATCGCATTAAAATTTCGCCATTTGTTCACAGTCTTTCCTCCCTATTCATGTTTATTTTGATTCTAACAAAATATTGAAAATGGAACCGGGGAATCCAGTGTTCAGCCGGACAAAAATGGTAAAAATTTGAAAGGGTATAATTCCCTAAAAGCTCCACTGCCCGTTCCTGCGAGGTCTGCGATGTTTGTCTTTCTTTCAAAATTCCTTCCCCTGCTGGTTTACCCGATTGGTCTTACATGCCTCCTGATTCTCATCGCCCTTATTTTTTCGGAAAAACGCAGAGTGCGCAACACTTTTATGGGACTTGCGCTGATTATGCTGTGGGTTGGCGGCAACCGCTGGGTGTCGGCCAGCCTGGTGCGTTCGCTGGAGACCAAAATCATACCGCCTGTGACCATCCCAGCAGCCGATATGATCGTGGTCCTCGGCGGAGGTACCGAGTCCTACGGGCCGCCAAGGGCTGCGGTGGAGTTGAACGGCGCCGGTGACCGGGTCCTTTATGCTGCCCGGCTTTACCGGGAAGGGATTGCACCGCGCCTGCTGCTGAGCGGCGGCAATATCACCTGGCTTGGCAGCCGTCCGAGCACTCCGGCAGAAGAGATGAAAGAGGTGCTGGTATTCATGGGTATTCCTGAGGATGCTCTCTGGCTGCAGCCCAATTCCCAGAATACCTACGAGGATGCGCTGTTCTCCGCTCGAATGCTCAAGGAAGAAGGCATCAAACGCATTGTGTTGGTCACCTCGGCAATGCACATGCCGCGTTCGGCCGCACTGTTCGAAAAACAGGGGATTGAAGTGATACCGGCCCCGGCAGATTTTGCCGTGCCGGACTATGCCTGGCAGGATCTATGGAACGGCGATTTCCCAGCACAGGTGATCAACCTTTTGCCAAATGTCGGGGCTTTGTCCCAAACGACCAATGCCCTCAAAGAATATTTTGGCCTGTGGATGTACAGCCTAAGGGGTTGGCTCTAAACCCGCCACCCGATTTCACGCATTTTAACCAGGGTCGCACCAGGGTCATCACTCAGGATGGCATCGAAGCCCATCCAGCGATACCATTTTAGCCGGGAGTCGGGGGTGGGGTCGAGCGGGCAGGTTGCCTGGCCGAATTTATGAGCTATGCGGGCGTAAAACGGGTTAAACAGCAACGCTGGCCAAAAAGATCCGTTGAGCTGAACGCCTTTTCGCGGAAATGGGCTGGTCATCGAAATCTGGCCGATCGGCAGGTCGGGCGCTTCGCGCTGGACCGCCTGCAAATAATCCAGATGGAAGGAAAGCAGCACGGTGCGGTCGAATACCCCGGCAGTTCGCAGTTGGCTGACCAACTGGCGGCCTACGGCTGGCTCTAAGAAGCGGTTGGTCTTGAGCTCCAGCGCCAGAGCGACATCGGCAGGCAGGATTGCAGCGACCTCGTCCAGCGTCGGAATACGCTCGTTGGCGAATTCCGACCGGCTGTAGGAGGCGGAAATGCCTTTGAGCTCGCTGAGTGTCCTGGCCGCTACCGGACCGCTTCCGTCAGTGGTGCGGTCGAGCGTGGCGTCGTGGATGCAGACCAGTATTCCGTCAGCAGACAGGTGCAGATCTGTTTCCAGAATGTCCGCACCGTCTTTGAGCGCCCATTGAAAGGCGGCCAGCGTGTTTTCGGGGCAGTGGACGCGATTGCCGCGATGCGCCATCAGATACGGCTTCTTCCGGCCGGGTAGTTCCAGTGCTCTTTTGACCATAACCTCACCTCACAAAGACAAATTATGACACATTTACGTCAGGTCGGTAAGAAATCTAACAGGTTGCCCAGCATTCGCCTTGAACATGCTATACTACCGACCGGTAACCCTTTCTGACGAGCAGATTGCATTATTCGTGAATAAAACAGTGCATCAAATTTCGTACAAAGTAATTTTCAAAACCTGGTGGCCGCTGGCTTTCAGTTGGGTTTTAATGAGCGCTGAATTGCCGCTGCTGAGTGCTGTGATGGCCCGGCTGGCTGAGCCGGAAATTAACCTGGCCGCTTATAGCGGCGTAATCTGGCCGATCGCGTTGATCATTGAGGCGCCAATTATCATGCTGTTGGCGGCATCTACGGCGATAAGCAAGGATTGGGCTTCTTACCAGAAGATCCACAAGTTTATGATGATTTCCGGGGGAATTTTGACTGCGCTGCATGCGCTGATTGCCTTCACCCCCTTGTATTACTGGGTTGTCACCACCATCATGGGCGTTCCTCAGGAGATTGTTGAACCCGGGCGCATCGGGCTGGCGATTATGCTGCCCTGGACCTGGACCATCGCATACCGGCGCTTCAACCAGGGTGTCTTAATTCGCTTTGGCCATTCGAATGTCATTGGCGCTGGCACCATGCTGCGCCTGGCAGTCGCCGGGGCAATTCTACTCATTGGATACTGGTACAAAGGGTTTGCCGGGGTTGTGGTTGGAGCCACCGCCCAGGCTGTGGCGGTCACCGCAGAAGCGATATACACCGGTTTCAAGGTCAAGCCTGTGATTCGATACCAGCTTAAAAAGGCTGAAACTGCTGAACCGCTGACCTGGAAGGTTTTCTTCAGTTTTTATACCCCCCTGGCTCTGACCTCATTTATCACCTTATTGTGGCAGCCGTTGGGTTCAGCCGCCATGAGCCGGATGCCGCTGGCAATCGAATCATTGGCGACCTGGCCAGCTCTAGCCGGGTTGGTGTCGGTGCTGCGTTCAGCTGGATACGCCTATAACGAAGTCACCGTTGCCCTACTGGATAAGACCGGCTCGCTTCCCAATCTAAAAAAAGCTACCAGATTGCTATTCTTCGGAACAGGCCTGCTGCACCTGATGCTGCTCATTACACCATTGGCCAGCTTCTGGTTTTACGATATTTCGGCATTGGACCCAGCCCTGGCGCAGATGGGCCGCCAAGCATTTTGGCTGGCGCTGCCGCTGTCAGCTGTGACCGTGCTGCAAAGCTGGTATCAGGGGGCGATTTTGGTCAGCCGTAAGACGCGTGCTGTTTCCGAGGCGGTGACTGTGATGCTGGTCACCTTGCTGATCGTTTTCAGCATCGGGATTAGGCTGCAAACCTACCCGGGATTGTTTTTCGCCATTGGCGGTCTGACCCTGGCAAACACAGCACAAATGACCTGGCTGTGGCTGCGCAGCAAAGGGGTCATGCAGAAATTGGAAAAACGTGACAGGTCGGCCGAATTAATCACACCAACAGCCGAAACAATTTAATCCTGTTTGGCTGCCAGCAGAGTCTGTTGATCAAGCGGGTGCAAAAAAGCAGTCTCCAGGGCGTTTGCCTGGGCTTGCGCGATTTGTCGTGGCGTCAATCCAGCAGCGGGGGCTGCAATTTCATATTCATGCTTCAGGGTGATCGCGCTGATCCCCGGATCGTCGGTATTAATCGTTGCCAGCAGACCGGCTTCCAGCATCGCGCGTAACGGGTGAGCCGCATAGCTGGCAACGGTAGAAGTCTGAACGTTGCTCGTTAGATTGGCTTCGATGCCGATGCGGCGCTCGATCAGCAGGTCAACAACGGTCGGATCTTCGAAGAGATGAACCGCATGACCGATGCGTTCAGCGCCCAGCAATTCTACCGCCTGGCGGATGCTGTCAGGGCCATCGGATTCGCCAGCGTGCGCAGTGACATGCAGCCCGGCATCTCGCACCTGCTTGAAATGTCCGCTAAAAAGGTGAGCCGGGAAGTTGGCTTCGTCACCTGCCAGATCGACGCCCACTAAGTGGTCTTTGAAGGCCAGCAAAGCTGCCAACTCCTGGTAGGCGACCTCCGCTCCATAAGTGCGCGAGAGGATGCCAATGATCTGAACAGGCACGCCAAAATCCCTCACGCCTGCCTCTACGCCGTCCACCACCGCTTCGGCCACTCCAGAAGGGTTCAGTCCGTGTTCTTCCGCCATAAACCACGGACTGAACCTTAATTCGGCATAATCGATGCCTTCGCGAAGCAAATCCTCCACGTTTTCATAAGCGATTCGCCGGCAGGCATCATAATCCACCAGAATCGCAACCAGCCACTTATATTTCTCCAAAAAAGCCATTACACCCGGCTGCGGGTCAGTGACTTGCACATGGGGGCGCAGTCCATCCACATCCCAGGCTGGCAGAAGCAGATTGTGCTTCCGCCCCAGATCCAGGACGGTCTCCAGCCGAACAGAACCGTCCAGGTGGCGGTGAAGGTCGATGAGGGGCAGATTAGGATGCATAGCGTGTGCTCCGGAGGTTATGCTTGCTGTAAATATTTCTTGAACCAGCGCAAAATATGATTCAGGCGCAGAATCCGGCGGTCGGTACGCCCGGTGCGCGACAGTCCGTGGAACTCCTCCGGGAAGCGGACAAATTCTGTGTCAACCCCCAGACGTTTGAGCGCTACAAAAACCTGTTCGCTTTGTTCAATCGGACAGCGGTGGTCCATTTCGTTGTGGATAACGAGGGTGGGAGTCTTCGCATTGCCGATGTAGGAGATCGGCGAGCGGTCCCAGTAATATTGCAAGTCCTCAAATGGCGGTTTGTCGTTAAGCTCCTGTTGGAATGCCCAGTTGAAATCGCTTGAACCCCACATGGAGACGAAATTGGACACGCAGCGCTGGGAGACAGCGGATTTAAAGCGCTGGGTATGCCCGATGATCCAGACAGTCATATACCCGCCGTAACTGCCGCCGGTGACGCCCATCCGAGCGGGGTCGATGTACGGAAGTTTGGCAGCATAATCCGCCCAGGTCATCAGGTCGGAATAGTCAGCTACACCCCAGTTGCGTGCTATAGCCCCGGCATGTTTCTCGCCGTAGCCGCGACCCCCGCGCGGATTGCAGAAATACACCACAAACCCCTGGGCGGCCAGGTAATAAAACTCGTGCATAAACAGAAACCCGTACTGGGTGAGCGGTCCGCCGTGAATTTCCATAATTGACGGGTACTTTAGGGAAGGATCGAAGTGCGGGGGCTTGAGGATCCAACCTTGTAACGGGTTGCCATCCTTCCCTTTGAACCAGACTTCTTCCGTTGTACCAAGGTCGATCTTGTCCAGCCAGTCGCGGTTGAAACGGGTCAACTGACGCGGACTGCCGGGTTTGCCGTTCTTCAAGTCCACCACGAATATCTGCCCCGGATCATCCAGTGAGCCAAATTTATAGGCCATCTTAGATTCCTGGGTGTCGAAGGATTGCGCTGAAACCACACCTGCTGGGTCCATGAACGGTTTAACCTTGCGACTTTTGACCTCGACCTGATAAAAATGGGACGAGCCTTTGGTCAAAACGGGGAAGTAAATCATTTTGCCGTCCTTCGACCAGATCGCCGGGCGGGTTTCGGGTTGGCCAATGTCGTTGATTGTCCAGGCGCTGACATGGATATCCTCGGCTTTGGTCAGGTTGACGGCCTCGCTCGACCCATCCAGCGGCACAACCCAAACGCTGACATTCCGCCAACCATCGCCTTCGCCCTCCTGTCCGTAATAAGCAATCCATTTGCCGTCGGGTGAAAAACGCGGCGCGCCTTTCGAACCGATGAGGGTGTTAATCTTACGGGCTTCCCCGCCGGTGAATGGCATGATAAACAGGTCAACCCGGTCGGGATAGGCATCCGGGTCTTCGCAGATGTTGGAAGCATAGACGATCCATTTGCCATCCGGCGAAATATCCGGTTCCTGCTGGTCGTGAACACGGTGATCGGTCAGTTGTCTGGCTTTACCGGTTTTGACATCCACCGACCAAAGATGGCTGCGTTCAAGCGGCAGGTAGCCGTAGCCGTCCAGTTTATAAAATACGCGGTCGTAATGGCGGGCGGGAGTGCCTAATTTTTTCAAATCCGGGTTCTTCTCACGCGCCAGGACATCCGCGTCGGTTTTCCGGACGGTGCAAAGCAGGAATTTGCCATCCGGCGACCAGATATAGTCCTCGATTTCTCCTTCGATTTTCGTCAGCGGACGGGCTTCACCACCGGCGGTATCTATCAAGTAAATTTGAGCCGGTTTTTCTTTATCAGCGCGGTTCGAAACAAATGAAATCAGCTTGCCATCTGGCGACCAGGCGGGTTGGGTGTCAGATTGATCGCCGAAGGTGTACTGCCGGGGTTGGCTGCCTGGAGCGGTGGAAACCATCCACAAATTGGAATATTTCTTTTCTGATTTTCGGTCCACCCGCTGGACTGAAAAGACGATCTGGCTACCGGTGGGGTTAATTCTTGGCGATGACAGCACCTGAAATTTGTATAAATCTTCGGCTGTGATCAATCTCTTGGTTTGTGCAGGCATTGATTTACTCCGTAAATCGAAAAATGAGTTGGGTGAAGATCCCCTTTGGTTGAAAGGGAGTCTAAAAAGCTTAAGCGAGCTATCCGCCAAAAATCCCGCTAATCCAGTCGGAAAGCCCCTGGGCGGGTAGTTGACCGATCACCCGGCAGTTTTGACCGTTGACGGCGACTTCGAATTGTTCCTGATTGTGTTGGTAGGTGGTTAACCAGATCGGCAACAGGACCAACTGGTGCGAATCCACCGCGATCGAGGCCGGGTCAATCCTCAGGTTGGTGATCCGGCTGGGGTATTGGTTGGGAATTTGTTCTTTTTCTGCCTCCAAAACAACTTTTCGGGCGGTTAGCGAGGCGTCGCTGACCGGAATCTGATAGGTCTCGGCCATCCAATCCGCCAGGTAATGCGAATCAAAGTTGACCAGATCAGTCAGGTGGAAAGTATCGAGAATGCCCTTGCTGGTCTCAGGCAAGCGGTTGGTAGCCAGCACCAGAATTTCGGGATGTTGAATGACTTTTGCGTCCCGGATCGGCACCCAGCGGTCATTTTTCTTAACGCTGCCGGTCCATGAGAGCTGTCCGCCGACGGTAAAATTCCAAACAGGAATGTAAAATCCGCGTGGAACTGCGAACGAGGGCGGGTTGTGAAACCCTTCCGACCGGAACCAGGCTAGCATCGCGTCGCGCACTTCTTTTATCCCGACTTTAAAGGGTACCAGACTGGCAGGTTGGAGAATGTCCTTTTCGTTGGAGTCCACTGCTGCATAACTTGATCCACAGTATGGGCAATTCGCGCTTAAAAAATGAGCCGGGACGCGAAATTCAGCACCGCAACCCTGGCAAGAGGTAATTCGGGCGCGAATGGGAACCACATGCCCGCGGGTTGTCGCCATGGCTGCAGCGAAATTTGCAGGTTTGGTTGTGGACAACCGGGATTTCAGTCCGCCGACAGCCTGACGTGAACCGCAGTTTTCACAAACCAGATCCTTACCATCAGGTGTGTAGATCATCCGTCCACCACAAGCCGCACACAAAAAACGCTGGATTGTTGAGCGGATGGGTTCATTTGGCTGAGAAGTCGGGTTCCGGTCGGGATCGATGACTTCCAGCGGGTTCAACGTGCCAGTCAACTCCGCTAGCCGGCGGCGGGCACGGGCATCGCCAGGGTTGCGTGACAGGATTTCATCCAGATAGGATTTTTTTTCTGCGGGATCATCCACCAGCCCAACCAGCCATTGCCAGGCTTCCGTCTGTTCTTCTGCAGACGGATTTAACCCCAGCAGCCAATTGAAATACCGGATCGCGTCCGATTTTTCACCTGCTTTGGCTGCGGCGGTGCCGCGGACCATCAAGTCATGGGTCATTGACGACATAGGTTCCCCAATCGGGTCTGGCTGCGTGGAATGACATGATTATATTGCGTTAATGCAGGATTGGCTCGGCCTGGATGCGTCTAAAGAATTGGTCCAATAATTGTTGAAAGGTTTGCGGGGTCGTGGCGGTGAGCAGTTCCAAAATTTCGTCCCGTTCCGGGTTTAACGGCTGCAACAGGCGTTTGGCATATTTTCGGTACAGGACGTTCCCGCGTTCGGGACCATAATAGGCTAGCATGGCTTCGTAATGCTCCATCAGGGTTTGCTGCACCACGGCTGGAGGGATCTGACTGCGCTCCAGTCCCGAAAAGATCCACGGGTTTTCCAACGCTGCCCGGCCGATCATCACGGCATCGCAGCCGGTTGATTGCAGAACATGAGTCATCTCACCCACAGTGGTGATATCGCCATTGGCGATGACCGGGATTTGGAGCGCATTCTTGATCTCAGCGATGGGTTCCCAGCGGGCATTTCCGGTGTAACCTTGCACCCGGGTCCGTCCATGGACTGCGACCAGGCTGCCGCCGTTGTCCTGAATGATTTTGGCCACCTCGAGGTAATTGAGCGAGGTCTCATCCCAACCAAGGCGAATTTTCCCGGTCACAGGGACAGGCAGTGCGCTGGTTAATGCTCTGAAGATGGCGCCAATTTTGGCCGGTTCGCGCATTAATGCCGCGCCTGCGCCGCGGTTGGTGACGCACTTCGCCGAGCAGCCCAAATTTACGTCGATGATGTCGGGTTGATAGGGGAGCAGCATCTGGGCGGCTTCAACAATGCGCTGCGGGTCGTCGTCGAAAATCTGGAATACGATCGGACGCTCAAATTCAGCGTACTGTAGGCGGCGCGCGAGATCGGGATGACCATTGATAATGTCAATGGCGTTGATGAATTCGGTGTAGCTGGCAGCAGAGCCCAACCGCCGCGCCAGGCTGCGAAAGGGTAAATCCGATACGCCATCCATGGGCGCTAAAATGCTGCGCCCGAATATGGGAATATCACGAATAAGGAAATCTGGCTGTTGGCCCAGGTCATTGGTCATGGTGCGAATGCTACCACAAATCTTTCCGAACCAAAAATTGGTGCGACCGGCTGCAAAAGCAATGACCGGTTCGATGAAATAAAAATTGGCGTTACCCCAATATTTATGGTGAAGCGGCGGACGCGGTGGGCCGTAAATCTGCGTATCCGGCCTCGCGCATCCACTGACACAACACTGGCCCGCCGTAGCGGTCAAGGGTTGGCGTGCCGTTGACCGGCGGCAGCCCGGAGAATCCGCGAAAATAGCCGGCTCCACCATCCAATTGGGCTTGAGCAGGTTCAGACAGATCGCGGTCGCCGATGGCGATGGCATGAATGTGGATGCCTGATCCCGGGAAGACTTCATCGATTTCACGCAACCAGGCAGCAAAACCCGCCAACCGCAGCGCACGCAAAAGCCCCGGGATGTCGTCATACAGAACTGTCCAGGTGCCGGCGCGCATGACTGAAAGGTCGACAGCGCCGCCACCCAGGTGCGTGCCAAAGCTGGCAGCGCCGTTGTCATGGAACGATCCCTGGGTAATGGCGCTGCCGGTCAGGTCGATCTCGCCGCTATAGAGTGCCTGGGCATACTCCAGCATGGCGATGGTGCGGGCGTTGAACCAGTTTCCGTCGAGATTCACCAATTCATAATCATCAGGCGGTTTGCGGCATTCGGCTGGTTCGAGCGTGGGAGTTATGGTCGCGGTTTTTGTAGGTACCGCGAGCGTTGGCGTCAGCGTAAAGGTAGGCGTTGCGGGCACCGGCGTTTGGGTTGAAGTGGCTGTGATGGTACTTTTTTCCACCGTCCGGACAGCCGCAGGTGCGGTTTGGGCGCAACCGGCTGTCAGCACCGCCAGGATCAACAATACGGCGGCAGCCAGGCAAGGAAAAGGGTGGGGGTTGCGCGTTCGTTTCACCACTAGTTTCACAGAGGTCATCCTGAATTCGATTATAATAGACGATTATCTGTATATTTGTATGCATATAACTATACAGATGATCTTCGATGTTGTGTGAACATACTACCCAGCGGAGTTACTGGTTTGGAAACTATTCTTTCAGGCATCATTCAAGGGCTCAAGCTGTTTTTTTACGGAGACGCAACTCTCTGGCAAATTATTGGTGTGTCAGCGCAAGTGAGTGGCATTGCACTGCTTATCAGCGCAGTCATCGGAATACCGCTTGGGGCTTTGCTGGGGTTAACCCGCTTCCCTGGGCGGCGCATGATCCAAGCCATGATCTACACGGGCATGGGACTGCCGCCGGTGGTGGTCGGGTTGGCAGTCTATCTGCTGATCTCCAATAATGGCCTGCTCGGCCCGCTGCAGCAAGCCTGGATCCCCAAACTTTTCACCGTCGAAGCCATGATTGCTGCGCAGGTGATCATCGCCGCGCCGCTGGTCATCGGCTATACCATGTCCGCTGTCGGCGAGGTCAGTCCTAATTTACGGCTGCAGGTGCGGTCGCTTGGCGCGACTCGGGTGCAGGTGCTTGGGACCACCCTGCGCGAGGCGCGCCGCGGGGTTCTGGTGGCGCTCATCGGTGGGTTCGGCAGCATTTTATCTGAAGTCGGGGCGGTGATGATGGTCGGTGGCAATATCGAAGGCTCTACCCGCGTTATGACCACTGCCATATTGCTTGAGACCAGGCGCGGCAACTTCGAATTGGCGATCGGCCTGGGAATCGTTTTACTCGGCATGGCTTTCCTGATCAACCTGTCAGCAGCCCAGCTGCAGGGGAAGGGATACTGATGACGCCGGCGTACCAACTTACCAACCTGAGCAAATCCTATGCCGGACGCCAGGTTTTGAATATTGACCACCTGGAAATTCACCCTGGCGAGATTTTGGCTGTTATTGGCCCTAGCGGGGCCGGTAAATCCACTCTGCTGCGCATATTGAATTTCCTGGAATCGCCGGACAGCGGCAAGGTGTATTTTCAAGGGCAGCCGGTTAATTACCATAAGATTCCCCTCGAAGTTCGGCGTATGGTGACTACTGTTTTCCAGAATCCTGCGCTGCTCTCGGGTAACGTTGGGTCCAACCTGCAATTTGGGCTTCGGCTGCGTGGACTGAAAGACGGACACCGTGATGTGGATGAAATGCTCGAGCGTCTCGGGCTGACATCTCTGCGCCGTTCTCCAGCGCATACCCTTTCGGGCGGCGAGGCACAGCGGGTGGCACTCGCGCGGGCTTTAATCCTTAAGCCGACTGTGCTGCTGCTGGATGAGCCCACGGCTAATCTGGATCCGTATAACGTTGAAATGATCGAATCGGTCATTCGCGGCATCAATCAAACCCACCAGACCACAATTGTTCTGGTGACGCATAACATTTTTCAAGCGCGCCGTTTGGCTGACCGCGTCGCGCTTCTATTGAATGGGGAAATTGTCGAAACCGCCGATACTCAGACCTTCTATAAGAACCCGTGCGATAGTCGTACGCGGGGATTTATTCGCGGCGAGATGGTCTGGTAACGGGCAAATTTTAATAATCGTAGAGGAGAACGTTCATGATGAACAACAATCGATGGATTTATTTAACTTTGTTGGTAATCGAAGTTCTGCTGCTTTCTGCTTGCGGTCCGTCTGCTCCTATCGAAGCACCGGCTCCTACGGCGATGGCAGACGCTCCTGCGCCAACCTTAATTGTCCCATCCGCTGCACCCAATGCGAATGTTCCTCAGATGATATTGGCAACGACCACCAGCACCGATGACTCGGGTTTGCTGGACTACATCCTGCCTGATTTTGAAGCAGTCTGCGGCTGTACGGTCAGCGTGGTGGCGGTTGGCAGCGGGCAAGCTCTCCAGCTTGGAAAGGACGGCAACGCCGATGTCCTGCTCGTGCATTCGCCGGCTGGCGAAAAAGATTATATGGACAACGGTCACGGCACTCGCCGCGAAGATGTCATGTACAACGATTTTGTGATTCTGGGACCGGCGGATGATCCGGCGGGAATTGCCACCGCCTCCAATGCCGCTGAAGCTTTCCAGATGATCGCTGGCGCCGAGGAGACCTTCATCTCCCGAGGCGATGATTCTGGTACGCACGCCAAAGAGAAAAAGGTCTGGGAAGCCGCAGAGATTGACTCGACCGGTGATTGGTACATCTCGGCTGGCCAGGGCATGGGCGAAGTCCTGACCATGGCGGACGAATTACAGGCCTACACTTTAAGTGACCGGGCAACGTATCTGGCGCGTACCAAAACCGGGTTGAACCTTAACGTCCTGGTGCAAGGTGATCCAATCTTATTCAACCCTTACGGCGTTATCGCCGTTGACCCGGCTAAGAATCCCAACATCAAAGCCGAACTGGCCAATCAATTTATCGACTGGCTGATTTCCGTGCCGGTGCAGGAGAAAATCAGCCAATTTGGCATGGCAGAATTCGGCCAATCGCTGTTCACACCGGATTCGGCGTTCTGGAAGTCGCGTTAGTTGAATTAAAAATCCATTACAGGCGGCTGGAAACTAAACCGCCTGTAATTTTTTTACCAGAGCCGGCATGATGCCGCCACTGCGGTAGTACAGCACATCCACCGCCGTATCCAACCGCAGGTTGGTATCAAAATGAATAATCGTTCCGTCCGCTTTGACCGCATGCACATGAATGCGGGAACCGGGTTTCAAGTTTTCCTGAATCCCGTGTATATCAAAGACCTCGTCGCCGGTCAAACCGAGCGAGGCGGCATTTTGGCCGGGCAGGAATTGCAGCGGCAGGACGCCCATCCCGGCCAGGTTGGAGCGGTGAATGCGCTCGAAGGATTCAGCGATCACAGCTTTGACGCCTAACAACAGCACCCCTTTGGCAGCCCAGTCGCGCGAGGAGCCGGTGCCGTA
>CALMGN010000259.1 GCA_937863605.1 uncultured Anaerolineaceae bacterium | reverse complement strand
CCAGGCCGCGCTGCTTGAACGACACATAATTCTGGTGGGTGCCGATGACAATATGGTCCAGCACCTCGATATCCAGCAGCTTGCCAACCTGCACCACGGCACGCGTAAGCGCAATATCCTCCGGCGAAGGCGACGGGTCGCCGCTGGGGTGGTTATGCACCATTAATATCGAAGCGGCATTGCGCAGGATAGCCGGCCTGAACAATTCGCCAATGCGCACGGTGGACGCATTCAGCGAGCCCTTATAAATCTTCTCGGTCGAGATCCAGCGGTTGCGGGTATCGGCCAGCAGCACCCACAAATGCTCCTGGGTAAAGGCCGCCATTTCAAACTTGACCAGGTCAGCGGCAGCCTGCGGGTTATTCAAATAGACCGGTTCTTCCGGCGTTTCGCGCACCAGGCGGCGTCCCAGCTCGATGGCAGCTTTGATCTGTGCTGCTTTAGCCACCCCCAGCCCGCGCTGGCTGGCCAGTTCGGCAAAAGACGCCTTCTGCAGCCCGCTCAGTCCCTTCAGGTCCTGCAGCAGGCGCTGACCCATTTGCACGGCGTTTTCGCCGGCAACGCCCACCCGCAGCAAAATGGCCAGCAGTTCAGCCGTGTTGAGCGCTTCCGGCCCATTTTCCGCCATGCGCTCGCGCGGGCGATCGGCGGTTGAGAGGTCGGATATGCGGTAGGTGGCGGGTGTTTCTTTCATGATGGTCTCTCCGTTGGCATCTTCCGTGCAGGCTACCGTGAAACTATAGCAAAGGGTGCCATTCCGCGCAAGCCGGTCCGGTTGAGAAAAGTCGCACGGTGGCATCCATGCTATAATTCTCCTTTGGAGCCAATATGAACCTGGATTCTCTCCTCCTCAGCGATTTTACCTTGACCGCAACCGCCATTGCAGCGGGTTTTATCGCTGCCCTGTGGCTCAGTCTGGTGATCTGGACCTTCCGGGATATTCGCCGCCGGGCGCGCGATCCGTTCACCCGCATCCTGGCGGTGCTGCTTGTGCTCCTGCTCTTTCTGCCCGGTTTGCTGCTGTATCTGATCCTGCGGCCGACCACCACGCTGGAGGATGAGTATCAGCACACCCTGGAAGAAGAGGCGCTGCTGCAAAACATCGAGGATGCCGCGCTGTGCCCGGGCTGCAACCGGCGCATCCAACCGGATTGGATGGTTTGCCCTTCCTGCCATACACTGCTCAAGAAGCGCTGCCCTAACTGCAGCAAACTGATGGAGCTGCCCTGGAATCTGTGTCCCTACTGCGCCACTCCGGTGCCGGGTGTCCGGTTGGAAAATGTGACTTCGGTGGGCGAACTGACCGATCTGCCGGATGAATCTCCTACGGCCGACGAGAATGAAATCGGCGAGGCGGAAAACATTGCACCGACGGGCACGGAAAATGATTGGATATTGATCCCCCGGGCTGGCACGGAAGACCCGCAGCCCGAGACTCCTCCCCCTGGCGTCTAAACGCCCGGACCTAAAGGTAAATTTTATATATGCGGAACACTCCTTTATTAGAACCTGTTGATTATCTATTAATTGGCCATATCACCAAAGATATTACCCCCGACGGGTATACGCTGGGCGGCACTGCCACCTATTCAGCCCTGACGGCGGCTGCCCTCGGCTTGCGGGTGGGTATTGTTACTTCATTCGGGCCAGACCTCGAACTGCCCGAACGCCCACGCATCCAGGTCTCGCAAGTCGCAGCCGACACTACGACCACCTTTAAGAACATCTACACCCCCTCAGGCCGGATCCAATACGCCTATCACCCGGCCTCCCGGCTGGACCTTTCATCGGTGCCTGAAATCTGGCGTAACACCCCGATCGTTCATCTGGGGCCTATCATGCAGGAGGTTGATCCCAAACTGGCACGGGCATTTCCCAATTCGCTGGTTGGTTTGACCCTGCAAGGCTGGCTGCGCAGTTTCAATTCCGATGGCCTGGTGCATTATACCGATTGGCCTGAAGCGCGTTATGTTCTTGAATCGGCGCAGGTGGCGGTGTTCAGTATTGAAGATGTGCAGGGGGATGAAAGTATTGTGGAGGAGTTGATTTCGTCGATCCGCGTGCTGGTGGTCACCGAAGGCGTGTGCGGCGCCCGCCTGTACTGGAATGGCGACGTACGCTACTTCCGCTCGCCGCCAATGGAAGAGGTTGACCCGGTCGGCGCGGGTGACATTTTCGCCGCAGCTTTTTTCACCCGCATGCAGCAAACCCGCGACCCGTGGGAAGCTGCCCGCTTTGCCACCCAGCTGGCATCCGTCAGCGTCACCCGCCGCGGTGTTCTTGGCATCCCCACAGAAGAAGAAGTGAAAGCCGGTTTAATTACCATCCTCCCCTGATCTGGATTTTATGGCCAAAATTTATGCGTTTGTCAATCAAAAAGGCGGGGTCGGAAAGACAACGTCAGCAATATCCCTGGGAGCATACCTGGGGCATTACGGCCAGCGGGTGCTGCTGGTTGATCTCGACCCGCAAGCCAATGCCACCTCCTCGTTAGGGATCGACAAACGCGGCATCAAGAACGGGATGTACGAGGTTCTGATTGGCGGGCAACCGGTCGGTCCGACCGTTTTGCACAATCCGCAATATAAACTATCGGTATTACCCTCCTCTCCGGCTCTGGCTGGAGCGGAAATCGAGTTGATCGAGCTCGAACGGCGCGAACACCGCCTGGCAGACGCCATCGACGGCACCGCCAGCCGCTATGATTATGTTTTGATCGACTGCCCGCCCTCGCTGTCCCTGTTGACCGTCAACGGGCTGGCAGCGGCCAAAGACGGGGTGGTAATCCCGGTGCAGTGCGAATACCTGGCGCTTGAAGGTCTGGGCCAGTTGACACAGACAATTCAACGCGTGCGATCCTCCGTGTTTCCCGATCTGGCGGTCCGCGGGGTGGTGATGACCATGTTTGACAGCCGTACGCGTCTGGCAATGGACGTGGTCAACGAAGTGCGCAAGTACTTCCCAACCCAGGTCTTTCAAACCATCATTCCGCGCAGCATCCGGCTGGCGGAAGCGCCCTCGTTTGGCATGCCCATTTCAGTTTTTGCACCCGAATCCTCGGCTGCCCGGGCTTACTCGGCGCTGGCGCGAGAAATATTAGCAGGCGACGGAATCCACGTCCCTGTCATGGATCAAGAAGGCGGATAAAAATGGCAAGAAAAAGCGGTCTGGGTAAAGGGTTAGACGCAATAATTCCGGGCGGGGAGACCAGTGCGCCGGACGGCGGTCCGCTTTATCTGCCGGTGGACCAGATTTCTCCCAATCCATCTCAGCCAAGGCAGGATATGCCGCCAGAAAGTCTGACCGAACTGGCCGCCTCGATCCGCGAGCACGGCATTTTGCAGCCGTTGATCGTCAGCCAGGGGCCGGATGCTGACCATTACATCCTGATTGCCGGCGAGCGCCGCCTGCGGGCTGCCCGCTCGATCGGGTTGAATACTGTGCCGGTGATTTTGCGCCAGGCTACCAACCAGCAGCGGCTTGAAATGGCATTGATCGAAAATATCCAGCGCACCGACCTGGCGCCACTGGACACCGCCGAAGCCTACCGTCAGTTGGCGGATGAATTTGGCCTCTCCCACGACGAGATCGCTGAGCGGGTTGGCAAGAGCCGGGCAGCGGTCACGAATACCCTCCGCTTGCTGCGCTTGCCCGACTCGGTACGAATTGCGCTGGTGGAAGGCAAAATTTCCGAAGGACATGCCCGCGCGCTGCTTGGCTTAGCTTCGCCGCAGGCTCAGGCAGCGGTGTTGCAAAATGTGCTGGCCAATGACCTTAGCGTGCGCCAGACCGAAGCTCTGGTGCGCCGGTACAGCGGCGAAAGGCCGGCAGTCACCAAACGCGCAGAACCCTCGCCGGAAATCCAGGCGCTGGAAGAACGCCTGCGCGACAGCCTCGGGACGCGCGTCACGCTGCGGCACGGCAAAAAAGGCGGCACACTGGTGATTCATTACTATTCCAACGAAGAACTTGACGGACTCATTTCCCAGATTCTCAAAGATTGACCATGCAAATCCTGTATAACATCACTGCCTACACCCTGTGGGAGACTCAGCCACAGGCCACTGCTATTGCCATTCAGGATGGAAAAATTTTCGCTGTCGGCCGCCAGGAAGATGTCCTGGCGTTGGCGGACCGCAATACCGATCGTACCGACCTGAACGGCAGCACAGTTTGGCCAGGTCTGACCGACTCGCACTTGCACCTCCAGTATTATTCGCTTGGGTTGAAATACGTTGACTGCGAAACCAGCACTTTGGCGGAATGTTTGCACCGGGTCGCCACAACCGCAGGCGACACTCCGCCTGGTCAATGGGTGCGCGGTCACGGCTGGAATCAAAACGATTGGCCGGAAGGTTTTGGCACCGCTGCACTCCTCGATCAATTCGCACCGGACAAACCGGTTTATCTAACCTCCAAGTCGCTGCATTCCAGTTGGGCGAACTCCTTCGCACTGCGTTTGGCAGGCATTAGCAGCAGCACTCCGGACCCTGCTGACGGGATCATTCAGCGCGATTCAGCCGGCAACCCGACCGGCATCCTGTTCGAAAGCGCCATGGAGCTGTTGGAGAAAACCATCCCCTTCCCCACAGCCGATGACGTTGCCGCTGCCATTCAAAAGGCTCAGCCGACCCTGTGGAGCATGGGATTGACCGGGGTGCACGACTTTGACCGCCGCACTTGTTTTATGGCGCTGCAATCGCTTGACGCAGCCGGCGCGCTCAAATTGCGCACCGTCAAGAGTATTCCCCTGGAAGAACTGGAGAATGCCGTCGGCGTTGGATTGAAATCTGGATTTGGCAGTGAATTTTTGCGGATCGGGTCGGTAAAGCTGTTCGCCGACGGTGCGCTCGGACCGCAAACCGCCGCCATGCTGCAGCCGTATAAAAATGCCCCCGCCAATTCCGGGCTGCTCTTCCTGGATGCCGAACAAATCCTGGAGCATGGGCAACTGGCCGCCAAAAGCGGAATCAGCCTGGCCACTCATGCCATCGGCGACCGCGCCAATCTCGAAGTACTCAAAGCTTACGCTCAGCTGCGTGAACTGGAGACCCGTGAACACCGTCCAGCTTTGCGCCACCGCATTGAGCATGTTCAGGTGCTGAACCCGGATCATCTGAAATTGTTGGCAGCCAATGGGATTATCGCCTCGATGCAGCCCATCCATACCACCTCAGACATGGACGCCGCAGACCTCCATTGGGGGGCGCGCAGCCGCTTTGCTTATGCCTTTAAAACTTTACGGGATGCCGGCACCCGCTTGATTTTTGGCTCTGACGCCCCGGTAGAATCCCCCAACCCGTTCTGGGGACTGCACGCTGCGGTCACCCGCCGGCGGCACTCCGGCTACCCGTCCGTGGATGGCTGGAACCCGCAGGAACGAATCTTGCTCCAACACACGCTGGAAAGCTACACCTTCCATCCAGCGTTCGCTGCTGGTTGGGAAGACCAGCTTGGCCGCCTGGCCCCCGGTTATTATGCTGACTTAATTGTTCTGCCATCCGACCCGTTCAAAATGGATCCTGCCGAACTGTACACCGTCAAACCGAACCGCGTGATGGTCGGCGGGCAATGGGTATTTGGCATTTAATCGCGGATTAACCATGGACAACCCACAACCGCTAACCCCTGAAGTTCTTGTCCCCCGCCTGGGGGATTATCTCATCGAGCGCCAGCTGATCACCCCTGAGCAACTAACCATTGCGCTCCAGCAGCAAGCCGCCATGCGCAAGACCCAGCAAACGGCTCCACTCATTGGTCAATTACTGGTTGATCTTGGCATTCTCGATCGCGGCGCGCTTGATCAAGCGATTACCGAGCATGTGCTGCAACTGCGCTTTGCGTTAAAAGAAAACAACCGGCAGTTGGAACGGCGCGTACAGGCGCGCACCGTTGAACTCGAACGGGCGTTAGTCCGCCTGTCAGAGCTAAATCAGCTTAAAAGCAACTTCCTGGCAAATATTTCCCATGAACTGCGCACCCCGCTCACGCATCTCAATGGGTTTTTGGAATTGATCCAATCCGGCGACCTCGGCCCGTTAACTGATGGCCAGGTAAACGCCCTCGGCACCATTCAGCGCTCAACAGACCGTCTGAGCCGGCTGATCGAAGATTTGATCTTGTTTGCCATCTCGGAAAAGTCCGAAATGCCAGTGCTGCAGGACGCGACCGATCTCAATATATTGTGCGTGGATGTAGTGAACCAGATGCAATCCAAGGCGCGGGATCAAAAGTTGCAACTGATCATGCAACCCTCCACCAATGGCGTTATCGTGTACGCTGATCGCGAGAAAATTGGCTGGGTGATCTACCAGTTTCTCGACAATGCACTGAAATTTACGCCCTCCGGTGGCACCGTCACCCTGGAATTGATCCCGGATGAATTGCATATCACTGTAAGGGTTAGCGATAATGGAATTGGCATCCCGCCTTCCCGTCTCCACGAGATTTTCGAGCCGTTCCACCAGCTCGACAGCTCTTCAACCCGCAGGTACGGCGGTACCGGTCTGGGGTTGGCACTGGCACAAAAAATCGTAGAAGCGCATGACTCCAGCATCCAGGTCGTTTCTGAGCTCGGCAAAGGCAGTCAATTTTCTTTTGTATTAAAGAAAGTGTTAGAGGGAAATGCAAGATGACCACAACCGCAGCACCGCCAAAAATATTTCCGCCTATCGATTCCACATTTCTGTATCTGATCAATAAGATTCTGGGCGGAGTGGAAACCCTGCATGACGCAATGAACGCGTTGGTGCCGGTCATCCGAAACTACTTTATCTTCGACAATGTGGTGGTGTTTTTGGTCGACCCGATGACCCTCAATCTCGATGTGGTGTATGCCCGGGCCACTGGACGTGGAAAATCCGCTGAAGCCGACGTCGCCTGGGGTGAAATTATCGGCAGCCAGGTGATTACTTCACGGCAGTCCATTTTACAGGAACCGCAAGATTCAGCCGAGGTCGACCGGTTACGTCGACCTTTTACCCTGGGCGTTCCTCTCATTTCGCACACCGAAACGCTCGGAGCCATCATTTTTATCCGCTTTGGCAGCCCGCAGTACACCGCCGATCAGATTGCCTTTGCTGAGTATTTGGCTGACCAGCTGGCAATGGTCGCGGCGCACGAGAATCTCAAGCGCGAGAACCGGCGTCTCGAATTTCAATACCGCACCTTTCAGGTGCAGGAAGATTTTATCTCTACGCTTTCCCACGAATTGCGCACCCCGCTGGGATTTATCAAGGGCTATACGACCACCCTGATGCGTACGGATGCCACCTGGGACGCGTCGGTCACACAAGAATTTCTGACGATCATTGATCATGAGACCGACCGGCTGCAGGACTTGATCAGCAACCTGCTCGATTCGGCCAAGCTGCAATCCGGTCAAATTGTCATGGATTTCCAGGTCGTACGGTTGGATGCATTGATTAAGGATGTCATCCTGCGTTCCCGACTGCATCACCCGGCGTTGAACCTCCAGGCAGAGTTTGCCGAACCGATTAAGCCCATCCAGGCGGACCCGCGCCGGCTAGCACAGCTTTTAGAAAACCTGATAGGCAACGCCGTCAAGTACGCACCAGACTCACCGGTGATGGTTAAAATCGCCGAGCTATCAAACGGCGTCCAGATCGAGGTCAGCGACAATGGCCCCGGCATCCCCGAGAAGTACCAGTCTAAAATCTTTGAGCGCTTCTTCCGCATCCCAGACTCGCAATCCAACACCCGCGGATCGGGACTAGGGTTATTTATTTGTAAGCAGATTGTTCAGGCGCATAGCGGCAATATCGAACTCATTTCCCGGGTCGGGGAAGGCACCAGTTTTCGCGTTTTCTTGCCCGATCGGGCGGAATTTTAGGTTTTCTCTCAGGAGGGATGCATCATGAGTACCCGCATTTTGGTTGTCGATGATGAGCAGTTGTACCGCCATTTGCTCAAAGTGAATTTGGAAACCGAAGGCTACGAAGTCAGCGCTGCCAACGACGGAGAACAAGCCCTCGAAATGGTCTCCAGCCGGAATCCCGACCTGGTGATCCTGGATGTGGCCATGCCAAGGCTGGACGGGTTTGAGACTTGCGAACGCATCCGCCAGTTTTCGGATGTGCCGGTCATTATGCTGACCGCGCGGGGCGAGGAACAGGATCGCGTCCACGGGCTCAACGTCGGGGCGGACGACTATGTGCTCAAACCCTTTTCCGCCACGGAACTGGTCGCGCGGGTACGGGCAGTGCTGCGTCGCGCTAAGACCACCCAACAAATAATCCACAAACGCTATTTCACCCATTTGAATTTGCGTATTGATTTTGCGCGCGCTGAAGTCTGGCGCGGCGAGCATCCGGTTTACCTTTCGGCCACCGAGTACCGGCTGCTCATCCAGTTTGCGCAGCATGCTGGGCGTATCCTGCCCGCTGAGGAACTACTCACCGCCGTCTGGGGTGAATCCTACCGCGAGGATAAAGAAATTTTATGGGTTTCCATTGCCCGGTTGCGTCAAAAGCTGGAAGATGACCCGCATAACCCGCAGCATATTGTCACCCGATCTGGCCTGGGATATATGATGCCCTCCACCGATACCACCAACCTGGATGAGAAAGGATCGTAAGATTACATGTTCGACACATTCGAAGAAAAAGGTAAAATTTATACCCAGGTCATAACCAAATCGCCGATCAAAATCGTTATGCAGACCGTCCTGCACCGAATTCATGGATTGATGCATGTCCGCGTGGGCGACCGGCTGAAAGATGAGCTCGATTCCGCGGTCCATTTCCTGGCAGTGACCGATGCGGAAGTGTATGATGTTAATGGGTCGAATCTTATTTTTAAGACCAGCTTTTTGGCCGTTAATTTCAACCAGATTATCTGGGTTATTCCTGAGGTAGAAATAGCCTCAGAGAAAGGAGTGGAGTAATGGCCACTCCACTCCCCTCGCAACCCCGTGCAATCAACCTGCAAAACCTGAAGAACCACCTGCTCCAGGAAATCTCCCGAGAATTGGAAAGCGGCCCGCAGCTAGGCGGAGATCGCAAGGGAGAAATCCTTCAAATGATTCAAAAAGCTTTTGCTGAGCTTAAATACAATTTCCCCACCCCCTTAAAAGATCAAGTTACCCGGGAAATTTTGGATGAACTGCTTGGTTTTGGACCGCTCCAACCGCTGCTCGATGACCCCGATATCTCCGAAGTGATGGTGAACGGCTATAACAAAGTTTATATCGAACGCAAAGGCAAACTTATCAAGACGGACATCACCTTCGCGGATGACGATGCCGTCTTGCGTACCATCGATAAAATCATTATGCCTTTGGGGCGGCGTATTGATGCTGACAGCCCGACCGTTGACGCTCGCCTGCCGGATGGATCGCGCGTCAATGCTGTGATCCAGCCAGTCGCAATTGACGGCCCAACCATTACAATTCGTAAATTTCAACAAGATAAACTTACCATGGAACAGCTTATCGGCCTTGGTACTGTTTCACAAATGATGGCGGAATTTATGCGCATCTGCGTACTTTCCCGGTTGAATATCATCATTTCCGGCGGAACGGGTTCCGGTAAGACTACCTTGCTCAATATTCTCTCAGGTTTTATCTCCGGTAATGAACGGATCGTGACCATCGAAGATGCGGCTGAACTTAAGTTGCAGCAAGATCACGTAGTCCGCATGGAAACCAAAACTGCCAACTCCGACGGCAAAGGAGCGGTCACCATACGCGACCTGGTGCGCAACTCCCTACGCATGCGCCCCGACCGGATTGTGGTCGGTGAAGTGCGCGGCGGCGAAGCGCTGGACATGCTCCAGGCAATGAATACCGGTCATGACGGTTCATTGACCACGCTGCACGCCAATTCCCCTCGCGACGCACTTTCACGACTGGAAACATTGGTATTGATGTCCGGCATGGATCTGCCTCTGCGGGTGATCCGGGAGCAAGCTTCGGCTGCTGTTGATCTGATCATCCAGGAGTCCCGTTTAAAGGACGGCTCCCGCAAGATCACTTCCATCACTGAAATCGCCGGCATGGAAGGGGAGACGATCGTAATGACGGATATCTTTAAATTCCAGCAGACCGGTGTGGCTGAGGACGGTAAGGTTCTTGGCGAATTAAAGCCAACCGGCATCCGGCCTTTGTTTTATCCACGTATCGAGGCGGCCGGATTCAGACTTGGGCCGGAAGTCTTTGGCGCGAATGTAGGCGCTATGTTAAATCCGCACAACCGCGGTCGATAACTATTGGCCTGAATCCTGCATCTCCAGACGCAAAATGCTATAATACTTTTCAGCAATTAAACTTATTTTTAGAAAGATTTAGAGCGGGGAAGGACCTTATGGCAACCTACCAACAACAAATCCGAGTCAGGACGCGCAAACTGGGGCTATTGATCTATGATGCCCGCATCAGCCGCTCGCGTAAAATTGAACCTTGCGCCAAAGCCATGGGATTGTCCGTGGATGCGTATCAATTGATCGAAGCTGGTGAGACCGCCCCTACTCTGCCGCAGTTGGAATCCCTGGCTTTCTTCCTGGATGTACCCCTGGAGCATTTTTGGGGTAACCAGACAATTTCCACCCTGACGCCCGCTGACCCGGTTGAACAGCCAGCACAGTTAAAAGAACTTCGACAGCGCATTATCGGTACCCGCCTGCGCATGGCCCGCTCAACCCACAACCTCTCGGTATCCGAACTGGCGCTTAAAACCAATATCCCGGTGGAAAAAATTCAGCGCTACGAAATGGGTCTGGAAGCCATCCCGATTCCCGATTTGGAGCTGCTGGCGAGCACGTTGGAAATTCGCAACGACGATTTATTCGACCAGCGCGGAATAATTGGAAAATGGCGCTCGGATAAGGCAGCCGTCCAAAACATTATGGAGCTGCCACCTGGAGTGCGGGCCTTCATCAGCAAGCCGGTCAATTTGCCGTACCTCGAACTGGCCATGCGCCTGTCCGACCTCTCCGCTGAGAAACTGCGCAGCGTCGCAGAAGGTTTACTCGAAATTACCTATTAAAATCAAGCGTTGGCTGGTCAGATATGGTCACCTCTCCTGAATTTGAAAAACTGAATCGCGCAGCGCAAACCGCCTTCGAACATAAAAACTACCCTGAAGCGGTTCGTTTGTACCACCAGGCTTTGGAAACCATTAACCCGGCTGAAATGCCAGCTGCCCATGCCGAAGCGCGCAACAACCTATCAGTCGCGCTGCTAAAAGGTGGAAACGCACAGGCTGCGTTGGATCAGGCCAGCGGCACCGAACACGTTTTTGCCGAGATTCGCGATCCCCAACGGCAGGCAATTGCGCTTGGTAACATTGCCGCAGCCATGGTCGAGTTGCAACGCCTCGATGAAGCGCTGCAAAAGTATCAACTGTCTGCGGACCTGTTCAAACAAACCGGCAATGACGAGATGCGCAGCTACGTCTTGCGAGAAATTTCGGTGCTGCAGATGAAACGCGGTAAACAGGTCGATTCTTTGTTCGCCATGGATGCTGCCCTGGCATCCAAAAAGAAGCTGAATTGGCGTGAATCGATCATCAAAAGTCTGATGCGCATCGTACACCGGATGATGGGTACGAATTGACGGCTGCCAGTCCGGTTTGTTAAGCTAATTAAACCCAGATGCGATCTTCGGTCACCCTTCGTCAGGCAACTACGGCCGATTTCACACTCGTATCGAGTTTTCTCGCCACCACCCCTCGCATGCACCGCCACCTGGATTGGCGAAGGCCCGTTGAATGGCTGGGCAGCCAGCCTTTTTGGCTGGCCGAAGAGGACGGCCGGATATTGGCGGCGCTGGCGTTGCCGCCAGACCCGCCCGGGATTGCCTGGGTACGCCTATTTGCCTGTGCGGTTGGAGTTGGGCCGATGGATTTCTGGGAGCAGCTATTGAATTGCTGCCTGGAAGACTCCGCCCTGGCTGGCCGCCCAATCATCCCCTCCTTGGCCTTGAGCGATTGGTTTACCACCATTTTGCTGCGAAGCGGTTTTGAGCATCACCAAAACATTGTCGGGCTGGAACGGGAAGTCCGAATTAACAACCCGGCCTTAAGTCCGAACCCTGAGTTATTCGTTCGCTTGATGGAACCAGACGACCTGCCGGTCGTGGTTGCCATCGACCAGGCAGCATTTGAACCCATCTGGCAAAATTCCCTGACCCAGGTGCAGCAGTCCTACGAGCAAGCAGCCCTCGCAACTGTTGCGGAATGGGAAGGTGAAATTGTAGGTTACCAGGTTACTACAATTAATATGTTCGCGGCGCATCTTGCCCGTCTGGCAGTCAAACCCGGGCAGCAAGGCCGGCAGGTAGGCACCACCCTGCTCCATGACCTGGTGCAACGCTGCCGGACGGAGCGATTGTGGCAGATTACCATCAACACCCAGGATGATAATCAGGCGTCATTGGCGCTTTACCGCAAAGTCGGTTTTCAGCTAACCGGCGAAGCCTTCCCAGTATATGTTTATCACGGTTAAAATTAGAAAACTCTTAATGAACATCATAGACAATTACGATTGTATATGGCAAAATTAAATCATTGAATGTCGTATGATCTTATATTAAAATAAAAATCGCCGCATCTCACTGAGGAGAAATGAAATGGCTAAACCCGCACAACCCGTAGCGAAGAAAGCAAGCCGTCGAGACGCTTTTCGCGCACAACGCCTGAATCAGCAGCGCCGCAGCCGGGCGATTTGGATTGGCATCGCCACCATCGCTGCATTGGCTGTGGCAGCCATTCTCATCATCCCCAACCTGCCGGTCAGCCCGGAAAATGTTCAAACGCCGAATACACGCGTCCGCACCCAGGTTGAGGGAACATCGGTTGGCGATCCCAACGCCCCGGTGAAAGTGGTGGAATACTCTGATTTCAATTGCGTACACTGTAAAAATTTTTGGGTTGAATCAGAAGAGCAGCTGGTAAACGACTACATCAAGACCGGCAAGGTATATTTCCAATACGTGCCAATGAGCTTCATCAGCCCGACTTCATTTACCGCTGCCGAAGCTGCTTACTGCGCTATGGACCAGGAGAAATTCTGGGAATATCACGACTATCTTTTTGCCAATTACGGCGCCGATTTCACTTCTCCGATGCTCAAAGCTATCGCCCAGCAGATCGGGTTGGACATGAGCGCTTATAACAGCTGCTTTAACAGCGGCAAGTACCAACTGAAGGTCCAGCAAGATTTGCAGTCAGCGCAGAGTCAGGGGATTAATTCAACCCCCACCTTTGTCGTCAATGGTGAGAAAACCGATCGCGGCAACCTGTTCGCGGTCATTGAAAAAGCTCTCAGTGAAAAATAATTCGCTGTAAACCACAAGTACTAAAAACCGCGCGGATATCCGCGCGGTTTTTATGTTGCAACAACACTCAATATACGCCGAGCAGCTGCATCAGCAGCACCATGAATGGAGCAATGATCAGCGCAGGCAAGAAGTTGCCAGTCCTTATCTTTTTGATTTCAAGCAAGCTGCTGATGGCAATCGCCATAAGAATTACCCCGCCAGTGGCATTCATTTCCACCATCATGGCGTCTGTCACCACCGATTGTACCTGCACCGCCAGCAGAGAGATGCTCCCCTGATAAATGAGCACCATCGCAGCCGAAAAAAGCACTCCGACCCCCAGGCTGGAGGCGAATGCCAGCGCTCCGAAAGCATCCAAAACAGATTTAACCACCAGGGTCTGGTAATTCCCGGTCAACCCATCCTGGATGGACCCCAAAATAGCCATCGGCCCTACGCAGAAGACCAGTGAGGCGGTCACGAACCCACGCACGAAATTGCTTTCCAGGGTCGCTCCGTTCACGACCGAGAAACGGCCTTCCAGCCAGATACCAAGCTGCTGCAGCGCTCGATCAATTTGCAGGATTTCCCCGAGCACAACACCAATCAACAGACTGCCGAGCACTGCCAGGGCATTTTGCGTCGACAAAAACAATTTCATGCCAAAGGCCATTGTAAACAGCCCGAGCCCAGCCATCACGGTCTGGCGGACGCGTTCCGGCAAGCGTGAACCTAGAAACAAACCTAATATTCCGCCGATCAAAATCGCGGCAACATTGACAAAGGTACCGACCACTACTAATCTCCCTTCGCCAGAGTAGGTTTTTGTTTGCCTGCTTGCCGCAGGATATATATTTCAAGAACAAAAAGGAGTGAAGATAAACGATTAAGATAAGCTGTCATTGAACGATTGACCACCATACCGCTGTCCAATAATTCAACCACCCGCCTTTCTGCCCGGCGGACGACTGTGCGTGCCAGAGAAAAAGCAGCACTGGCTGGCGAATCGCCCGGGACGATAAATTCAGCGGGCATCTCTATCAGGCTACTCAGCCGATCGATCTGGGTTTCTAATTCCTTGACGCTTCGCTCATCGATCTTCCGAAAGCGGGCCGCGTTCTCCGGTGTGGCAGCAGTCTCAGTCATCAGTTGATACAACTGGCGTTGAATGTCAAGCACCAGTACGGTCTCCGGGATATCCCCCATCAGGCTGCGTGCCAGACCTAAAGCCGCATTGGCCTCATCCAACGCCCCAAGCGCTTCCATGCGCAAATCATATTTTGGCACGCGCCCCTCGCCGAGTAGACCGGTTGTCCCGTCATCCCCTTTGCCGGTAAAAAACATCGCAGACCGCCTTTACTTTTTATAGATTACCCATTCAGCCAGCCATGTACCACAAGTACAGGTTTTCCCTGCTCACCTGTCCTGGCTTTACCACCTGTTAACCACCAGGTTATACGAATATTAAATGGGTGTTTTGTTGCTGAACCCGCAGATGTTACCGCCCCCGCGGGAGTGAACGTCCCCTATTTTAAACCCATTTAGCGGTTTGCTTTAGAATTGCAGGTACAAAAACCAAAATCGGTCAGCCGGGAACCCCCCTGCGAGGTCTTCATCCCAGATGAATTCCCCCTGCGACGATTTGCCTTTGAGTCGCATGTCCAGTGATCGCAGCAAATCCTTTTCCTTAACCAACAAGTTATCTGCCTCTGCCAATAGCAACTCCAAAATCACTCGCAGACGTACATTGTACGGGTAATCGCCTGCCTTTGCTTTTGGCGCTTCACCCCACTCATCCAGGTAGTTCTTCCATAACATCACCCGGTTGGGGATCTCCTGCTGGACCTTCACACCCCAGCGTGACCGCCACTGCGCTTTAACCCCGTCTATTTGACCGGAAAGCGATTGGAGTTCAGCAGCTTGATCGGCTGGAAAACTGGCTGCCTGGAGTCGCCTCAGGCTGAGCAGCAAGTTTCCGAGCGTTAAGCGGGTAGTATCGCCAGTCAGTTGATGACCGCGCTCACCGGTCACCGGGTAGTACAACACATCCGATAACAGGTATTCTTCCAACACCGGAGCAGAAGCGTGCAAAAATGCCAGGTCATTTTCCAACATTTGCATTTTCGGCCCCTTTCGAGCGCGGATTTAGTTTAGGGAGCGGACGGAGTAGCCGTCGGGACCCGGGCGACCAGGAACCATTCCAAAATGGTCGCGAAGCGGTCGCTGGTATCCAGCAATGGCCCCATTCGAACGCCCTGCACCTGACGGTCAACGCCGTAATTGTAAACCGGGTAGTACAGCGGCAGCGATGGCAATTCAGCACTGAATATGACCTGAAAGTTGCGGTAGAGGCGCGCTCGTTCTCCGTTATCAACTTCAATCCGCGCTTCCTCAAGGTATTCACTGGCAATTTTGTGATCCCATTGCGAGAAGTTCTGCCCGCCAGTGGCTTGGATCGAGTCCCAGAAGGGGTACGGATCGGGGTCCGGGTAACGAGCCAGGTTCAAATCAACCAGGGCTGCCTGGTATTCGCGATTCGCCAGACGCTCCATAACCAGCACATCGTACGGCACGGCCTCAAGCGTCACTGCAACGCCCAGAGCAGTCCAATCCTGAGCGATAGCTTCAGCTACTAGCTGATGCTGGGCCGAGTCGGGATACACCAGGGTGAACTTTAAGAGGACGCCGTCCTTGCTTAGGCGCTCAGCGGTATTTTCCGGGTTGACCGGGAAGCCGGCTTCGTCCAACATGGCTTTCGCCTTCACAACATCCAGTTCGATATGCGGGGTGGTATCATAATACGCCCAGGTGCCGGGGAAGATCGGTCCATCCGCCAAAATCGCCTGGCCGTTCAAGATTTTATCTACAATGTACTGGCGATTAATCCCGGAATACAAAGCCCGGCGCAGATTGGCATCCTGGAAAAAGGATACTTCCGCGTTGTTCAAATTGAACATTACCATGCCCAGTTCAGGCAGCCGGCCGGTGTAAACCGCCAAATTGGGTTCTGCCAGAGCTGCCGCCAGGACGTCCGTAGAGATGTAGCTGATGCCTTGAACCTGCCCAGCCTGATAGGCTTGCAGAGCAGCAGCCGAATCAGCATAATACCTGAAAATCAGTTGTTCGATGAACGGCGCTTTGCCGTAGTATTCAGGGGAAGCCTTCAGCGCCAGCCCGGTGATTTGACCATTATCCACGATCAACCGGTCGAATTTATACGGTCCACTGCCAACCGGTTGGATATTGAAATCCATATCCTTAATCTCGTCAATGGATTTTCCGCTTAGCATGTGACTCGGGAGGATTCCAAAGGACAGATAATCGAGGAAGGGTGCAAAGGGTTCCGGCAATTTGAACTGCAGTGCAGTTTGGCTGAGCTTCACCACTTTAATTCCCGCCCAGAATTCCTGCAGATCCGCCGGTATGTAGCTGCCGCCGTTGCGCAGCAGTTCGACCGTAAAGACCACATCATCAGCTGTTAACGGTTCGCCATCATGCCACTTCACGTCAGGTTTCAAATCGAAGTTGTAAACCGTGCCATCGCGTGATATGCCCCAGGCGGCTGCCAGATCAGCGGACGCGCTGCCGCGTTCGTCAAATGTTATCAGCCGGCTGAAAATCAGGCGGTCGATGTCGCGGTCAACCGGATTATCGAAATCAAAAAGTGGATTCAGCCGTTGGAGCGAACCCACCAGGGCTTCGGTGTAAAACCCGCCCTGCACCGGCTCGGTGGTCACGTTCGGACCGGCGTCAGGTTGTTCCCCCAACAATAAGATCCCGACCACAATCCCGGTCAGGAAAATGATAAGGAGTTGCCAACGAAATTTTTTCATAGGGTTGAAACAGGAAAAGGGCGCCCTCTCAAATTATGCGAGTCGCCCTGCGCGCAAGGATGGCAGATAGATCTGCCATCGGTTTGCTGACCGTTTATCCGAATGCCACCGCCGAAAGGGTGAGGACCACAAAGACAACCGCCAGCCCAATGGTGATGAGGAAAATCGTTTTCTCGAGACCGCGCCGGGCTGAAAAAACCTGGCTGCTGTCAGCACCGGTCAACCCGCCCAGGCCAACACCTTTGTTCTGGAAGATGACGCTGGCGATCAATGCGATCGAGATTATAATCAATGCGATATCAAGGTAGTTGGTCAAGCTCGTTCCTCCATTTGTTTAGACTTACGAATTATACCGTCCACCAGCGGAAATCGTCAATGCATGAAATCGTAGTAAACCTCCACATGCATACACGTTTTTCAGATGGCACCGGAACGCATGCCCAGATTGCCCGGGATGCCATCGATGCCGGTCTGGATTGCATCATTTTTACCGACCACAATGTGCGGGTTGAAGGGGTTGAAGGTTATTTACGCAAAGATGGCCGCAAACTATTGATGCTGGTGGGTGAGGAAGTACACGATCAGGCTCGTCAGCCGCAAAAAGACCACCTGCTAGTATTCGGGGTCGACCACGAAATGGCCGAGGCGGCTGACCAACCCCAGCAGCTCATTGATCGGGTCAACCACGCAGGAGGGCTCAGTTTCATCGCCCATCCTGTCGACCCAGCCCTACCCCTCTTCCGCGAGGATGATATCTCATGGGAGAGTTGGGGAGTGCGCAATTATACGGGTATCGAGCTCTGGAACGGGTTAAGTGAGCTGAAAACGATCATCCATAACTGGTTCGATGCCGCCCGCTATGGGTTAAATCCCGAATCGGTTGCCCACGGACCGCACCCGGAAGCGTTGCAGCTCTGGGACACTCTGCTGGCACAGGGGCACCGGATCGTTGCGATCGGAGGATCAGATGCCCATGCGCTGAATATGCGGGTTGGCGTGATCCGTAAAACCATTTTCCCATATTCCTTTCACTTCCAGACGATCAATACGCACGTCCTGACGTCTGATCCGTTGACCGGGAATAATTTTAACTACGACCGGAAGTTGATCTACCAGGGTTTACAGCAGGGCCACTGCTTTATCGGCTATGATCTGCCGGCCCCGACCCGCGGCTTCCGTTTCACCGCCCAAACTAAACAGGGCGTGCTTTCGATGGGCGACCAGGGCGAAGTCCGCGGCGCAGTCACCTTGCAGGTGCGGCTTCCGTTTCCTGCAGAATGCCATCTGCTCCTGGACGGGCGGGTGATTAAAACCTGGATCGATCAGCAGGTTGGTGCCCACATCACCAAAGAGCCCGGCGTTTATCGGGTAGAAGCATTTATTCCCTTCCTTGGCAAACAGCGGGGTTGGATTTTTAGCAACCCGATCTACCTGCGCCCCCCCTCGACCGATAAAAATCCGCTCACAGGTCCACAATGGTCACAAACAACGTTACCCGATTTTTAGACTCCCGCAAGGTGCCGTACAAAGCTTTTGAACTCCCTGCCGAAAAGCTGGGTGCATTGGAAAGCGCCCGTCTCCTGGGCGTAGCCCCAGCCATTCTGTATAAAACCATCGTGGTGGTGCGGGAAAAACCCGCCAAACCGATCCTGGCGGTGATCCCTGGCGACCATGCGGTCAACCTCAAAACGCTGGCAACTGCAGTGGGTGAAAAGAAGCTAAAAGTACCCACCCAGCGCGAAGCGGAACAGCTGACCGGCTTGCAGGCTGGCGGAATCTCGCCACTGGCTTTGATTAACAAAGGCTTCCAGGTGGTGGTCTCCAGTGAAGCATCGCAGCACGAGCAGATTCACATTTCTGGCGGTCAACGCGGTTTGAACATCCGCCTGCCGGTAAGGGCATTGCTCGACTTGACCCGCGCGCGTACGGCCGCGATCAGCGACCCGTTGCCGGAGGGGTCGGTCGTCAGTGAGGATTAATCCCATTTTTCCAGTTTATAGATTGAACCAGCCGAATTGATAAGGCTTAAGATTGACGTTGGTCGAATCCGGGACGATGCGCAAGTAGCTGCCCAATAGGTCCAGCCGTGGTTCCATTCGCAGTTCACGCGGAATGCGCGCGCTGCGAGAGGTATCGGACAGGTTGAAGATCGCGAATATCCCCTTGCCTTCCATCTGCCGGGTGAAAGCTGCCACACCTGGATTCTCGGTCTCCACCCATTCGAGTGTCCCCGAAGCCAGTTCAGGGTGTGCTTTTCGCTGGCTGATCAGCATGCGCATAAAATTTAGCAGTGAGTCGGGGTCGTTGTCCTGGGCAACAACATTGACGGATCGAAAATCAAATGGGGCAGTGTTGATCAGCGGTGCATAAAACTGATCCGGCTTTGCGGTCGAAAACCCCGAACTACGGGTTTCATCCCATTGCATGGGGGTGCGCACCCCGTTGCGGTCCGGGAGCTCGATATTATCGCCCATGCCGATTTCATCCCCGTAGTAGAGGATGGGTGTGCCTGGCAGACTATAGAGCAGTGCATTCAGCAAGCGGATGCGCCGGGGATCATTGCCCATCAAAGGCGCCAGCCGGCGGCGGATGCCAAGGTTGAGCCGCATTTGCGGATCGGGTGCATACGTACGCCAGAGCATGTCGCGTTCTTCGTCCGTGACCATTTCCAGCGTTAATTCGTCATGGTTGCGCAGAAAAGTGCACCACTGACAATTTTCGGGGATGGACGGAGTGCGTTCAAACACCCACTTTAGCGGCGCGGCATCCTGTTCGTGCATCGCCAGGTAAAGGCGCGGCATCAATGGGAAGTGAAAATTCATATGGACTTCGTTGCCGTCAGCAAAATACGGTCTAACGTCTTCCGGCCATTGATTGGCCTCCCCCAGTAGAATTCGGCCAGGATAATTCTTGTCCAAAAACGCGCGAACATTTTTCAAAAAAGCATGGGTCTCAGGCAAGTTTTCGCAGTTGGTGCCATTTCTTTCGTACAGATATGGGATGGCATCCGCGCGAAAACCGTCAATCCCAAGATCCAGCCAAAATCGCATGACTCGCATCATTTCGGTGCGGACGGCAGGGTTGTCGTAGTTCAGGTCGGGCTGCGTGGGGTAAAAGCGGTGCCAGAAGTATTGACCCGCTTTTTCATCCCAGCTCCAGTTGGATTTCTGGGTGTCGATGAAGATGATTCGGGCGTCCTGGTACTTCTGATCCGTGTCCGACCAGACGTAGTAATCCCGGAATGTTGACGCGCGATCCGAGCGGCTGGCCTGGAACCACGGATGCTGGTCAGAGGTGTGATTAAGGACCAGGTCGGTGATGATGCGCATCCCGCGGGCATGGGCTCCATCCACCAGCGCTTTGAAATCTGCCAGCGTGCCATATTCGTGCAGAACATCGGTGAAATTGGATATATCATAGCCATCGTCGCGCAGTGGCGACGGGTAAATGGGCATCAACCAGATGCAGTCAACCCCCAGCGATTGGATGTAATCCAGTTTGGAAATTAACCCTTGCAGATCGCCGTGACCATCGCCATTGCTGTCACAAAAAGCCCGAACGTAAACCTGGTAAAAGATGGCGTTAAGGTACCAGTTTTGATTGTCGCCCATGCTTATTCCCCTTATTTGGAAAGGATCCGTTTCAGCAGTACATCCATGCAGACTCATTGATTATATCAAATGGCAGCCTATAAAATTGGCACTTGATTAATTAGTACATTTGTTCTATAATTGAATATATCTTCTGGAGGGTGCAGCCATGACCGATGTCCGAAAATTTATCATCCCTGCTTTCATCGTTGCCGCCGCTGCCATTATTTTAATGACGCGTCTGCTCTACGATCCGCAACAGGTCGTTCAGGCTTATTCCGAGGGTACCGCTGTAGAGGAGGAAGTTACAACACCTGTCGAAGAGCTGCTCCCCCCCGAGAATCCCGATGGCTGCTCGCTGCCTGCCAGTTACCCCGAGGATATCCTCCAGTGGTGCCAACCGATCACTCAGTATGCTGCCTATTACGGGTTGGATCCCCGTTTGATCGCAGCGGTTATGCTGCAAGAATCGGGCGGACACCTGGATGCCTATTCGAAAAGCGGCGCGGTTGGATTAATGCAGGTCATGCCGCGTGACGGGCTGGCAGCTGATTTTATGTGCGCCAACGGCCCTTGTTTTTCTGCCCGGCCCTCCATGGAAGAACTATTCGATCCGCAATTTAATATCGACTTTGGCGTCATGATGCTGTCCGGGTTGATTGCGAAGTATG
>CALMGN010000258.1 GCA_937863605.1 uncultured Anaerolineaceae bacterium | reverse complement strand
CAACAACGGCGGGGCGATCCGCCAAAAGGGAATCTCTCCTTTTGGAGTGGTTTTCTTTCGTTTAAAAGCGGTAGTAACAGCAGGCATGGGGGATGCCCTTTCAGGGCTGACCGATCATCCTTTGGAAGGAAGAAGAATAATGGCAACTTCGTTCTTAACCCGCGAGGGTTTTGAAAAGCTGCAAGACGAACTGGAAACTTTGCGCACGCAGCGCCGCCAGGAAATAGCCCAGCGGTTGCATGAGGCTATGGAAGGCGGCGAGTTAATTGAAAACGCCGAATATGAAGCCGCAAAAAATGAACAGGCCTTTGTCGAAGGCCGCATAAAAGAGCTGGAAATATTGCTGGCAACTGCGCGCGTCGTGGAAGATGTCCCGCAGGCCGATACCGTCCAGGTTGGCGCCACGGTGGTTATCCGTGAAGAGGGCACCAAAGTGGACGAGACCTTCTCCATCGTAGGCGCAGCCGAAGCTAACCCATCCATTGGCAAAATTTCGAATGAATCGCCGTTAGGGAAAGCCCTGATCAACAAGAAAAAAGGTGACAAAGTCCAGGTTGACGCTCCTCAGGGTTCGTTTGTAGTCTCCATCCTTAAGGTGGAGTAATACCGGGGTTAATTTGCTGCCCCGCCCGCTTTTTGAGGGGCGGGGCATTTTTCTTAAATAAGCAAAAAAGGAACCTTCCATGGAATTATCTGACCTTGAAAAAGTGCGGTTTGAAAAAATTAATGCGCTGCGGGCAATGGGCGTTGAGCCTTACCCGACCCGCGCCAATCCAACCCATTCCGCTGCCGATGCCGTCAGAGCATTCGAGGCTGCCGAAGCTAGCGCCAACGGGGAAAGCCTGCCGGTCGTGGCGGTCACGCTGGCCGGGCGGCTGCGCTCGATGCGGGCGATGGGCAAGATCACTTTTGCGCACATTGAAGATGGTTCCGGGCGCGTGCAGTTGTTTATGCGTGTCAATGATATCGGCGAGGACGGGATGAAATTGTTCGCTGATTACTTTGATCTGGGCGACTTCATTGAAGCGGCCGGTGAAATGTTCCGCACCCGTACTGGTGAAATCACCCTCAAAGTGACGGCTTTCAGCATGCTGGCCAAGGCGCTTTCACCGCTGCCGGCTGCCAAGGACGAGGTGGTGGATGGGCAGGTGGTGCGCCATGCCACGTTGACCGATCCGGAGGTCCGCTACCGTCAGCGCTACGCCGACCTGGCGGTCAACCCGGAGGTGCGCCAGATTTTCCGCACGCGTGCCGCGGTGGTGCGCGCCATCCGCGAGTTCCTGGATGACCGCGATTTCCTGGAAGTCGAGACGCCGATTCTACAGCCAATTTACGGCGGAGCCGCCGCCAAACCGTTTGTCACCCATCACAACCAGTTGAAACAGGATTTATACCTGCGAATTTCTTTTGAGTTGTATCTCAAACGGCTGCTGGTGGGCGGTTACGAGCGCGTCTATGAAATTGGGCGCGATTTCCGCAACGAGGGCGTTTCGTTCAAACATAACCCCGAGTTTACCCAGTTGGAGTTCTACTGCGCTTACGCTGACTACCAGAAGGTGATGAAACTAACTGAGGAGATGATCGGTCATGTGTGCGACAAAGTGCTTGGTACCCGCCAGGTCGAGTTTAACGGGCACACCATCGACTTCAGCGGTCCATGGAAACGATTGGATTTGCGCCAGGCACTGATCGATACCGTTGGCATTGACATCGATCAGCACCTGACTGGCGAGAGCCTGGAAGCAGCCATCCGCGCCAAGGGCATTCAGGTCAAACCGGGATCGCCGCGCGGCAAATTGATCGACGGGCTGCTGGGAGACTATATCGAGCCAACCCTCATCCAACCGACCTTCCTGTACGATTATCCGCGCGATATTTCGCCTCTGGCAAAAAACCGTCCTAACGATCCGGGCACGGTCGAGCGCTTCGAGGGATTTGTCGGCGGAATGGAGCTATGCAACGCCTTCACCGAGTTAAACGATCCGCTGGAGCAAGAAGCTCGTTTCAAGGAAATGGGGCGCGCCTACGAAGCAGATGATGAAGAACGTCATCCGATGGACGAAGATTACCTGCAGGCGATGTCTTATGGCATGCCACCCAATGGCGGTTTTGGGATGGGTATTGACCGGCTGGTGATGCTGCTGACGGATCGGCGCACCATCCGCGAGGTGCTGTTGTTCCCGCACCTGCGGGGGAGAGAAGAAGAATAGGGAACGGTCTCGACCGTTCCGGGGTTTTCTCAGGATGGGGCGAGGCCATAAACCTGCCCCATTTTCTTTTGGAGCCCTTCGGTCAGGGCGCGCACTTGGTCTGGCAACCGGTGCAAACGAGAGTAGGATCGTTGCCGCACCATGCGAGATTTTACCGCGTGCCCCCACAATTAATAGAAAATTTGTTTAATTTCCCACTTGACATAGGACACATGTTCGTGTATTATTAGTACAAATGACCGAGAAATGAGCGGTGCCAACCAACCGCAAGGAGAAACAACATGGCGAGACGCAGCGAAGGCTTAAGTGACCGGCACAAGAAAATTTTAACTTTTCTTACCCAGTTTACGGAAAACAACGGCTATTCGCCGTCGATCCGCGAAATTGGAGACAGTATTAGCGTTAAATCCACTTCGCTGGTCGATTATTACCTCAATCAGCTTGAGGAAATGAAATTCATCTCACGCGAGGGGCGGGTTTCCCGTTCGATCCGGGTGCTCAAACCCTACTTGCCGGCTTCCGCTAAAGTGTCGAACGCGCTGCGACAGGTGGGTCGTACGATCGATGATTTGATCGCCATCCCACGGTTGGGCGTGATTCAAGCCGGTCAACCTATCCCCATACCAGCCTCCGATCTAGCATACTTCGACTCGGAGAGCGGTGTGGAAATTGCCCGCAGTTTGCTGCCTTCCCGTGAAAAGGTCAGCGATCTATTTGCGCTGGAAGTTCAAGGGGATTCGATGATTGACGCCAGCATTAATGACGGCGATATTGTCATTCTGCGGCAGGCGCAGGAAGCTGCCAACGGTGAAATGGTAGCCGTATGGCTGGTTGACCGCGATGAGACAACCCTCAAGTATTTCTACCGCGAAAAGGATACGATTCGCCTGCAGCCGGCTAATCCGCAGTATGCTCCGATCATGATTGACAACCCCAAGGCGCTGCGAATTATGGGCAAAGTTGTGATGGTCATTCGCCAGGTGCCTACAGTTGCCGGCTGAGCACAGGTCAAAAATTGTTAAATCAAAAGCGGGCGTTGCAAAACGCCCGCTTTTTGTTTTGGTTGGAACCGGAGGTTAGAGAACCTCTACCACAGCGCCAGCGGCTTCGAGCTTGCCCTTGGCATCGTTGGCGGCGTCTTTGCCAACACCGGTAAGGACTTTGGCGCCAGCGGTTTCGGCCATCGTCTTGGCTTCCACCAGACCGAGATTGGTCAGTTGGCGGATAACTTTGATGGTCTCGATTTTCTTGGGGCCGGCGTCTTTGATGACAACGTCGAACTCAGTTTTCTCTTCCACAGGCTCAGCGGCGGCGGCCACAGGGCCAGCAGCTGCCATAGCCACAGGAGCGGCGGCGGAAACCCCCCACTTCTCTTCCAGCAATTTCACCAATTCAGCGGCTTCCAGCACGGACAGCTTGCCGAGGGATTCAACCAATTTTTCCAGGTCAGCCATTTCAGTATCTCCTTACTTTCCTTTTCAGATGTTTTTGATGATTAATCAATGTTTTTAATCATTCCGTCTGCTCGTGATCACCGGTTCGACCGGCAGGGGTGGGGGATTACAGACGGTGGATAAACGTTATGCAGCGGCTACAGCGCCGGTTTCAGAGTAGGCTTTGACGACGGCTGCGAGACCGCGGGCAGGTTCTGCAAGCGTGCGGACCAGCTTGGTAGCCGGAGCCAGGATGGTGCCAAGTAACGTGGCGCGCATGACGGGTAATGGCGGCAGGTCAGCCAATGCTTTAACCTGGCTGGCGTTGAGCATTTCTTTGCCCAGATAACCGCCTTTGACAACGAAGACTTCAGACTTGACAGTCGAGTCGCTGATAACTTTGGCGAGGGCAGGGGCATCATGGAATGCAAAACCGACCAATGATACGCCTTCGAAGATATCTTTGTTCGAAACGCCCACCTCTTCCAATGCCAGTTTCATCAGGGTGTTCTTTACTACATGCAGTTCACCACCGGCATCACGGACTTTGGCGCGCAGGGTATCGATTTCCTTCATGTTCATTTTGTTGTAGGATAACGCAACCATACCCTGGCTTTGTTTTACCCAATCGGCATATTGGGCAATCAATTCGGATTTATGTTCTTTTGAGAAGGCCAATGAGGATTCACCTCCTTCCTGTACAGAATAAAAAAGTCTTTGCCTCGCTTAGAAGCGCCAGGCAAAGACTTTTTCGCGGCTGCATGTACGCAGCTTAGAGATCGCGTTTAAGTCTTCACCTCGGCAGGAAATTAAGCCTGTTGGGGCACCAGCTTTCACCGGTGAAGGCAAATATACAAATGTGGACTTGCTTAGAGCGGGTGGCTTACTCCTTGCCGCTCATGGATTGGGCCTGGTTGAGATCAACAATGATCCCGGGACCCATGGTGGTGCTTACGGTGACCTTGCGGATGTAAGAACCCTTGGCGGCAGCCGGTCTGGCTTTCTTGAGGGCATCCATCAGCGCAGCCAGGTTATTATACAGGTTTTCCGCGGAAAAGGAAACCTTTCCGATCGGAACGTGAATGTTGGCGGTTTTGTCGAGACGGAACTCTACGCGGCCGGCTTTCGCTTCCTGGATAACCCGCGGCAAGTCTTCGGCAGGGACAACCGTCCCGGCCTTGGGGTTCGGCATTAAGCCGCGCGGACCAAGCACGCGGCCAAGGCGGCCAGCTTTGCTCATCATATCCGGCGTGGAGATGGCGACATCGAAACCGGTGAAACCGCCCTGAATCTTGGCGATCCATTCATCGCTGTCAGCGATGATATCAGCGCCACCTTCCTGGGCTTTGGCAACCGCTTCACCCTGGGCAAACACCAGAACGCGGACGGTCTTGCCAAGGCCGTGGGGCAGAACCACCACATCGCGCACCTGCTGGTCAGCCTGGCGTGGGTCAAGACCCATGCGCAGGTGAACTTCGACGGTGCCATCGAATTTGGTGATGGATGTTTCCTTGGCCAGGGCAACCGCCTCTTCGGGGGTGTATGACTGTCCAAGATTCACTTTGGCGCTTGCGGCCAGGTATTTCTTTCCGTGCTTTGCCATTGAATCTCCTTTGTGGTCCTAACGGGTAACCAGGTTACCCTCCCACATTCCTAATCAACTACTTGAATGCCCATGTTGCGGGCAGTGCCTTCGACCTGAGCCATGGCATCTTCGATTACAACCGCATTGGTGTCTTTCATTTTGATCTCAGCGATCTCGCGAATCTGGGCGCGGGTGACCTTGCCAACTTTGGTCCGGTTCGGGATGGCGGAGCCCTTGTCAACTCCAGCGGCCTTCTTCAGAAGAACTGAAGCCGGAGGTGACTTGAGGATGAAGGTGAAAGACCCGTCGGTATAGACGGTAATTTCGGCAGGGATTACGTCGCCGGCGCGATTTTGCGTGCGGGCGTTGTAGTCCTTGCAGAAGGCCATAATGTTGATGCCGTGCCCGGCCAGCGCAGGACCTACCGGGGGCGCAGGGTTAGCTTTGCCAGCAACCAACTGTAAACGTACTACTGCTTTTAATTTCTTTGCCACTTTTTTTACTCCTTCGTGGTTTTAACGGGTGGTTTGGGGAGCACCCTCCCACAAACAAAATCCTCCAGTGGAGGACAATCCACTAAGCTTTTTCCACCTGCAGAAAATCGAGCTCCACAGGGGTTTCACGACCAAAGAAGTTAACCATCACGCGCACTTTGTTGCGTTCAGCGAAGATCTCGGATACCTGGCCGCGGAAATCATTGAACGGGCCGTCCACAATGCGGACGCGCTCGCCAACTTTAAAGCTGACCTTGACATGCGGCGCTTCAGCTTCCATGCGGCGTAAAATCATCGAAACTTCTTCGGGGCGCAGCGGGGTGGGCTGGGTGCCCATACCCACAAATCCGGTCACGCCAGGGGTATTGCGCACCACGTACCACGACTCTTCAGTCATGATCATGTTCACCAGCACATAGCCAGGGAACACGTGGCGCTCGACTGTACGGCGTTTGCCTTCTTTGACCTCGATTTCTTCCTGAGTAGGGATAACCACATCAAAGATCTTTTCTTTCATCCCCATGGTCTCAATGCGCTGCTCGAGGTTATGGCGCACTTTGTTTTCGTATCCGGAATAGCAGTGAATGACGTACCACGAGCGCGTATCTGCGGCTTCGGGGTCAAACTGCGGGATTTCGGAATCTTCGCGCGTCTGGCTTTCCCGAGATGCGCCAGTGGACCCGCTGGCTTTGGTTCGCCCGGTTTTCTGCGGTTTTGGTTCTTCCTCTTCCGCGAAGGGTTTATCTTGCGCATCTGTCATCACAGTACAGGCTCCTTACGAGGCTATTATCCGAGCACGAGCCGGATGATGCTAGAGAACACGAAGTCGAGCAGACCCAGCACGAGGCTCATTAAAACCATGACCACTAATACGATCTTGGTCAGGCGCCAGGCATCATGCGGGGTTGGCCAGGAAACCTTGCGGAGTTCGCCGATCGTCTCACGCCACCATCGAGCAATCCGACCGGGCTGCTTGACTTTTTCAACTGTTTTGGTAGACTTTGCGGTTTTCTCGACCACGTTTTCTCCTTCGTTTTCAGGCTAAAACGCCGCCTCTATGGACGGCGTCGCCTGGAGTAAGGCAGGCCAGGTAGGACTTGAACCCACAACCCCCGCTTTTGGAGAGCGGTGCTCTGCCAAATTGAGCTACTGGCCTAAGCAAGGTTGGGGAAAGGGTTATTACACCCGACCCCAACCCGATTATAACCTACTTCGTCTCCCGGTGAGCCGTGTGCTTGCGGCAGACAGGGCAATACTTGCTTAGTTCCATACGCCCAGGGTCGTTGCGGCGATTTTTCTCGGATGTATAGTTCCGCGACTTGCAATCATTACAAGCCAGGGTGATAACTGGGCGGATATCTTTCTTTTTAGATGCCATCTATTTCTACTGCCGCCTGTTCGGTCGGCACTCCTTCTTAGTCCAAAATCTTGGTGATGACGCCAGCGCCGACGGTCAAGCCGCCTTCGCG
>CALMGN010000257.1 GCA_937863605.1 uncultured Anaerolineaceae bacterium | reverse complement strand
CACTGACCGTTGCCGCGTTCCAGACTCCAGTCGATGGGTTCGCCAACCAGGTAACGAAAGGTGCGGGCATACTGCTCTCGGCAATCGCCCTGCAGAACCTTTTCGAGCGGACGCGCTTTGTAATCTTCCCAAAGGCGCACCAGGTGCCAGGGGAATGGCTGAGGATAATCAAAGAAGAAGCGGTAGGCGTAATGCCAGGCCTCCGTGACCTGCTCGCGATTCAGCCGGTGTTCGGCCGGGTGCTCCAGAATCTGCCCGACCAGCTTATAGTAGCTTACCCAGGATTCGGGGTCATGCGTGAAACCTCGTCCGCGGTAGTGCGTTTGACCGGCTACAATCACGGGCACGCCGGTCATGGCCATTTCCATGCCCACCGTGGTGGTGTACACCAGACCCACATCCGCCACATCAATCAGGTCGTAAGTGTTGATCTCGTCTTTCGGTTTGATTAGTCGAATGTTCTCCGGCAGTTTCGGCAACACTTCGTGCACTACATCAACCATGGATTGGCCGTGAGTAAGCACCTCGCCGGGGTGCACACGGATCACTAACTGGATATCCGGCCGCCCAATGAAATACTGCACGGTGCGGCTGATCCATTCGACCATGCTTTTCGAGAACACCTGGCGTCCCAATGTCAGGCTGTCACCTAGCACATTGGTTGCCAGCAGCACTACCGGTCGGTCGTCCAGCCCAAGGTGTTGGCGTGCCTGCTGCCCGCCTTCGGTCGGCACACCCTGCCACATGCGGGCAAAATTTTCCCACATCGAACCGCGCTGGCGCGCCATCATCAGGGAGCGCATGCGTTCCATCTGCGACTCGTTCAACGGGTATTCGCGTTTAGCCTGCCACATGGCATTGGTATCCTGGCGCATCACCTCGCTGTTGCGCGCCACCCAGATGCGCTGGCGCTGATCGCTGAACTCGTAGGTCACGGTTGGAATTTTCATGTGCCGTGCTACGCGGTAAAACACCCCAAGCTCCTGAATGGTGCCGTTCGGCACGATGACCACGTCCGGTTTGGACTGGCGTAGATAAGCAAGGGCAGCCTGGGCCATGTCGCGATTGCGGTTTAAGCGCAGCTTATAAATATCGCTATCCAGATCAACATCCTCGATCTGGAGGGTGTACTGGGTATCGTAAAGCGACACCTCTTTGACCGCTTCCACCAAATCGGGCGGCAAGGGCATGTAAGGCGCGCGGGCAGTCAAGAAGGAGACGATATCCATCGCCGGTCCAGCCTGTTCGAGCACTTTGCGGGCATAGGCGTTCTGCCGGCGCAAGTCGAACATGTTGATTTCCTTTTGCCAGTCGGCGTACGGCAGGTAGCCCATGGTGACCTTGTGTCCCTGAGCAGCCAGCGACATGCCCAGCAGAGCGGCATGCTCAATCCAATAGTGAAGCGTGGCAAAAACCAATACCTTTTTCCCGGTTGGCGCTGCTTTGTGCATGGCTGCCACCACCGGGGCAATTTCCGGCATGTGTGCTTGCAGGCCGCGCAGTGAAAAACGGGTGTTAATCGGTTTACCGCGCTGGCGTATCAACCAATAGAGCTCGGCTGTAAAGGGAATGCCCCCCAATATGCGCTTGATCGTCTCTGTTCCGGATGGTGTCATGCTTCGATCGCCTCTATGTGCCAATCTAATCGCGGCCGCACCGGACCTAACCTGGCCTCAGGCCAGTGCATCCCTGGCGCCCCCGCCGCATCAACGGTGAAAGTCAACGCCTGTTCGTCCTGGAAATATCGTTTAACCCGGTAAGAACTGGCATTGATACCAATCACAAAACGTCCTTCGTTTAAAAAATTTGCCGGCAGCGTGCAGCGGCTGGTGTACCGGCCAGCCGGCCGAACGGTCAACCGCTCAAATTCCGCCGCATCGTCGGTGTCGAACGAGGTGAAAACATACTCGCCGCGCGTGCTCATCAGATAAATGCCGACGCGCAGCCCGGTCACCGGGGCAGAAAGACCATACTCAATCTCGATGGTGTTTTCCTCGACCGAGCGGATGGTATTGACCACCTTGCCCTGCGGATTGTGCACGCGGACTGCCAGGGGGCGGAACGGTGCGGCGTTAAACGGCACCTCGTCGCTTTCCCAGCTGCGCTGGCCTTCCTGGGAAAACCCGCGCGACAGGTAGAAATCGATTGCTTCAGGGGTCGGCGCCCGCATGATCAGGCCGCCTTTATCGATGACGATGGTCTCGTCGGTCAGGCGCAGCACCGCTGACATATTGTGGCTGACAAACAATACCGTGCGGCCTTCGCGGGCAACATCGCCCATTTTTCCCAGGCACTTGCGCTGGAACTCAGCATCACCGACTGCCAGAACCTCATCCACTACCAAAATTTCCGGTTCAAGGTGGGCTGCCACTGCGAAAGCCAGCCGCAGGTACATGCCGCTGGAATAGCGTTTGACCGGCGTCTCGATAAATTTGTCGACCTCGGCAAATTCAACTATTTCATCGAATTTACGCTCAATTTCCGTGCGCTTCATGCCAAGGATGGCGCCGTTAAGGTAGATATTCTCGCGGCCGGTCAGTTCCGGGTGAAAACCCGTACCCACCTCCAGCAGGCTGCCAACCCGCCCGTGAATTTCAGCCTCACCCTCGGTCGGTTCGGTGACGCGAGACAACAGCTTGAGCAGCGTGCTCTTGCCAGCGCCGTTGCGCCCGACCACGCCCAACACCTGCCCCTGCTTGACGTCAAACGAAACGTCCCGCAGCGCCCAAATATGGCCGTTGGGCTGCTTTTCCCGCGGCTGGAAAAGCCCAACCAGCGAATCACGCAGCGTATGGTAATTCGAAGCGTGCAGCGCACCAATGCGGTAGCGCTTGCCCAATCCATCGACGCGAATGGCAATATCGCTCATATGAGATCCGCAAAATTCCGCTCCATGCGGCGGAAGTAAAATATGCCGCTAACCAGCAGCACTAGAACCATCCCCATGGATATAGCAAACATCCAGCCGGGCGGATTGGTGCCGAACAATGCCCAACGGAATCCCTGAATTACGCCGACCATTGGATTGAGTGCATAGACCACCTGCCAGAATTTGCTAACATTGATCACATCGATCGGGTAAACCACCGGCGAGGCGTACATCCAGATGGTCAGCAGGAAAGGCACCATGTGCTGCACATCGCGGTATTGCACGTTGAGGGCTGAGAGCCACAGACCCACTGCCAGCGCCGTCAGCAGTGCCACCAGCAAAAATAGCGGCAGCCACAGCAGGGTCAGGGTGAACGGAACGCCGTAATAAATCATCAGGCCGATCATGATGAGGAACGAAAAGCCAAAATCAACCAGGCCGGCAGCGACCGCCGAGGACGGGATGATCAGCCGGGGGAAGTAAACTTTGGTCAATAAATTGGAATTGGAAACCAGGCTGGAACTGGCGCGTTGCAAAGCACCCTGAAAAAATTGCCAGGGCAGCAGCGCCGCAAAGCTGAAGATCGGGTAATATTGCTCCGGGATGCCGGCATCCGGCTTGACGCCAAGGAATTTGTTGAAGATCACCGTAAAGACCACCATGGTTAGTATCGGCTGAACGATCGCCCAGCCAATGCCCAGAACCGCCTGCTTGTAGCGCACCTTGATATCACGCCAGGTCAGGAAATAGACCAGTTCGCGGTACAGCCACAGGTCGCGCAGGTTAATAGCTTGCCATCCGCGCGGCGGACGTATCAGGGTTACTGATGAATCAGATTGAACCGTCATATTCCCTTTCTGAGACTCGGCGGTGGTCAACCTACTGGAGCCAGTAGTTGTCATGCTTTGACGCGCTGCTCACGGTACCAGTCGATGGTGCGGCGCAGCCCTTCCTCAAAAGATACGGCGGCCTTGAAGCCAAAATATTCTTCAGCCCGGGTCGTGTCCAGCCCGCGGCGCGGTTGGCCGTTGGGCTTGCTGGTATTCCACACCAACTGTCCCTGATAGCCGGTGAGCCGCTGGATCAGCTCCGCCAGGTTCTTGATGCTGATTTCGTGGCCTGAGCCCAGGTTGACCGGCTCAGCGCCGTTGTAATGCTCGGTCGCCAGCAGGATGCCCTCTGCGGCGTCTTCCACGTAGAGGAACTCGCGGGTTGGCGACCCGTCACCCCAGACCTCCACCTCAGCCACGCCAGTTTCCTGCGCCTCGAGGAATTTGCGGATGAGTGCCGGGATCACGTGCGACGATTCAAGGTCGAAGTTGTCGCGCGGACCATACAGATTGACCGGCAGCAGGAAGATGGCGTTAAATCCGTACTGCTGGCGGTAAGCTTGAGCCTGCACCAGCTGCATCTTCTTCGCCAGTCCGTAGGGCGCGTTGGTTTCTTCAGGGTAGCCGTCCCACAACGAATCCTCTTTGAACGGCACCGGGGTGAACTTGGGGTAGGCGCACACCGTGCCGATGGCGGTGTACTTTTCGATACCGCGTTTCCAGGCCTGGTGCATCAACTGGGTGCCCATCATCAGGTTATCGTAGAAAAATTCTGCCGGGTGCAGTCGGTTGGCGCCAATTCCGCCAACATGCGCCGCCAGGTGGATGATCACATCCGGGCGGGCATCATCCAGCATGCGTTCAACGTCCTGCGGGTTGACCAGGTCATACTGCTCAATGCGCGGGATGAAAATCTCTTTGGCGCCGCGCTGGCGCAGCTTCTCGGTGACAAACGAGCCAAGGAAACCTCTTCCACCGGTAAGACAAACTTTGCGGGTTGCCCAAAAATTCGAGGCGGTCATGGGATTAATCTCGCTCCTCTGGTTCCAGGAATACTTTCAAATCGCGTACGACCAGCCTGGGGGCATTGCTGTCTTCCACAATAACCAGCCCCTGCTCCAGGCAGGTTAAACGGCAAACCTCCGCTACGTCGCCAGTGCCCTCCACACGGACAGCCCGGTAACCCTGAGCGCGGACATCCTCAATCACGTCCATAACCCGACCGCGCACCAGCCGGTATAGGTGAAAAGAATTTTGAATATAGTCAATCGTCAACCGGGCGCGCAGCGCAAGCCCGTCGGCGGTGATGATATAACGCAGCTTACGGCGCTCGGCGCGCCGCACCTTGACATATCCTTTCGCAACCAGGCGTTTTAAATGCCAGTTGATTGTTCCGACCGCCACCCCAAGCTGAGACGCCAGTGATGCCTGGGTCGCGTCGGGATCTTTTTCGATATGCTCAAGGATGATGAGATCGCGACTGGTTTCAGGTGGTGTTGTCATCATAGTCAATATTCAGTCGTTGAATTATAAACTCACGTCCCCGATTGGTCAAGGGGCGTATCATTTTGGACTGATTTGACGGCTAAAATGCCGCTCAGATTAGCGGTGGGCTTGTTTTTCCAGGTCCAGATCGTGCTTGACCATGCGCTCGACCAACTGCTCAAAAGTGACCGTCGGGCGCCAATCCAGCACCGCCTTTGCCTTCGACGAGTCGCCGCGCAGCTCGTTGATCTCGACCGGACGGTAGAATTTGGGGTCGGTGCGCACGTGGTCTTCCCAGTTCAGGCCGGCCAGTGAAAAAGCCAGTTCAACAAAGTCACGCACCGAATGCGAGACCCCGGTCGCGACCACGTAGTCATCCGGTAGAGGCTGTTGAAGCATTTTCCACATGGCGCGCACGTATTCCGGCGAATAGCCCCAGTCGCGGCGTGCCGCCAGGTTGCCCAGTGCCAGCCCCTGCGCATGCCCGTACTTGATGGC
>CALMGN010000256.1 GCA_937863605.1 uncultured Anaerolineaceae bacterium | reverse complement strand
TAATTCCTACTCTGGAGGCATTTAACAAACCATTCGAAGTGTTGCTCGTCAATGACGGCAGCAAGGATCAGAGTTGGAACATTATTCGCGAGTTGGCTGAGGAAAACCCCAATATTATTGGCATTAACCTGATGCGCAACTATGGGCAACATAATGCTCTTCTTTGTGGAATTCGCCAGGCGCGCTATGAAATCTCGATCACCATGGATGACGATTTGCAGCATAAACCGGAGTCGATTGCGGTGCTCCTGGCAAAATTAGATGAGGGTTACGACGTCGTTTACGGGTCTCCACAGCAAGAACAACATGGGGTATTCCGCGATGCCGCCTCCGTCCTGACAAAAATTGCTCTCACTACAATTATGAATGCTGAATCCGCGCGCCATGTGAGTGCCTTTCGGGTATTCCGAACGAGGGCACGGAATGCTTTCGAGTCATATCGTGGACCGACGGTGTCGATCGATGTTTTGTTGACCTGGGGCGCAGAAAGAATCGGTTATGTCGAGGTCGAGCATGCATCCCGGACGAAGGGGGTATCGCATTACAACTTCCGCAAGCTGGTTAACCACGCTCTGAATTTAATGACCGGTTTCAGCACGCTGCCGCTGCGCCTTTCGACCTTAATTGGATTTTTAACAATTGTTTTCGGCATCGGGGTCCTTGTGTATGTCATCATCCGTTTCCTGGTGAACGGCGGTGCGGTAGCTGGATTTTCCTTTACAGCGTCTATCGTCTCGATATTTGCCGGCGCCCAACTTTTCGCCCTCGGGATAATGGGCGAATACCTGGCACGCATGCATTTCCGGTTAATGGATAAGCCGAGCTATGTCGTTCTATCGAGGAGTGATGACCCAAAAGAATGAAATCATCGTTCCAGTAACAATACTCGAATGGGATAGCCAATTTTTTGGCAAAAAAATTGGGCGAGTAACGGGTTCAAAATTGGATCCCCAAAAGGCGGCAATCATTAACACCTGGTCTGAGAAAAACCAGGTGGATTGTTTATATTTTTTGGCAACCTCTGACGACCCACAAACCAGCCAAACGGCAGAAAACGACCGTTACCATTGGGTTGATAATCGAGTCACACTCGCAAATAAGTTACAGGAACCAATCAGCGTCAGCAGCAATCCAGCCCAAATCCGCCAGGCGCAAGAAAATGATATCGAAAGTCTACGAATTATTTCTAGAAATAATCACCTGGATTCACGTTTTTATTTTGACGGCCATTTTGATCGGGATAAGTGTGATGAACTGTATGCCGTCTGGATCGAAAAAAGCGTCCGGGGCGGTGCAGATCAGGTATTGGTCTGGGTAGAAGATCGGCAGCCCATAGCTTATGTGACCGGTAGGATTACACGGGATGGAAGCGGTTCGGTTGAACTGGTCGGCGTCCATCCCGCCTGGCAAGGCAAGGGAATTGGTTACCAGTTGACCATGCATTTATTAGCCTGGTTTCAAAAGCAGCGATCCAACCATGTGATCGTAGTAACTCAAGGGCGCAACATCGGAGCGCAGGTTCTATACCAGCGCTGTGGATTCGTGACTGTTTCAATTGAATTGTGGTACCACAAATGGTTCTTAAATCGTTGATCCATCGAGGAATTCATGCCGGACTATCAAATACCCTTTAACAAACCTGCCTATATCGGCACCGAGAAACAATATGTTTCCGATGTGCTGCAAAGCGGTCACCAGTCTGGTGACGGGAATTATACTAAGAAATGCAGTGCAATCCTTGAACAGGCCTTAGGCGTGGAAAAAGTCCTGCTTACCACTAGCTGCACGCATGCCCTGGAAATGGCAGCCATTCTATTAGATATCAAACCGGGAGATGAAGTCATCATCCCGTCATTCACCTTCGTTTCCACGGTAAATGCGTTCGTCCTGCGTGGGGCAAAGCCGGTCTTTGTTGATATACGGCCAGACACCCTCAACCTGGACGAGGAGCAGTTGGAACGGCATATCACCCCGAAAACCCGGGCGGTAGTGCCCGTTCATTATGCCGGCGTCGGCTGTGATATGGACCGTATTGGGGAAATCAGCCAAAAATACAACATCAAAGTCGTGGAAGACAACGCTCATGGCTTGTTCGGTAAATATAAAGAGCGATGGCTGGGCACATTCGGTGTGCTGGCCACCCAGAGTTTTCATGAGACAAAAAATTTTTCGTGCGGCGAAGGCGGAGCATTGGTGATTAATGATCCAGCTCTCAATGAGCGGGCTGAAATTATCCGCGAAAAAGGGACCAACCGCAGCCGGTTCTTCCGCGGTCAGGTAGATAAATATACCTGGGTCGATATCGGTTCAAGTTATTTGCCTTCTGAAACCCTGGCTGCGATTTTGTATGCTCAGCTTGAAGCTCGCGACAAGATCCAGCAGCGGCGTGGCGAGATCTGGCGACAATATTATGACCGCCTGGGTGAGTGGACAGCAGCCAACGAGGTACGTCTGCCTTATACCCCGTCAGACTGCGAGCAGCCCTTTCACTTGTTCTACCTGCTTTTGCCTAATCTTGGAACCCGCACGCGCTTTATTCAAGCATTAAGGGATAAAGGAATCTATTCAGTTTTCCATTATTTACCGCTGCATCTCTCGGATATGGGCCGGAAATTTGGCGGTAAAGAGGGTGATTGCCCGTTTACTGAAAGCATTAGCGATCGATTGGTTCGGTTGCCGTTGTTTTACAACCTTCCCGCCCGCGACCAGGAATTTATTCTGGAGACAATCATCAAATTACGCTTGTGAGTGTCAAATTATGTAAGAAATGCTTATGGGCGGCCAATCGGCCGCCCAGCATGTTAATTTATATTCGGGATCGGCGGGGAGCTACCGCCTACATCTCCTCACGGAAGATCAGGCCGTAGCGCTTGCGGGCTGCCAGCCAGGCTTTGCGCAGCAACTCGTAAACCTCATTCGGTTTGTTGATGTTGCGCAAGGTGATCTCCGGCGTGGAGGGGTCGGCGCCGCGAATGTGGATATCACCAAGCCCGAACAGCCGTTCCGTGACAGCCTTCGAAACATCGATATCCTGAATGCGGATCAACTCAAAGTTCTCGTAATCCTTGCTAAGCAATCCACGCGAGATCTTGATGCGTTCACTTGTGATAATGTAATCCTCGACCAACGACAGGAACGGCCGGCCTTCCCAGAGGATTTGTTCCTCACCTTCGGCCGCTGGTTTTCCGCATTCTTTCTTATAAACCTCGTCGAGAATTTCATTTAATACCACCAGACCCTCATCCGCTACGGCATCGACCATTTTGGCCTGCTGCTCCGAGGGTAAAGCCGAAACATCTACTCCGCTCTGGCTAAGGGCTTTCCAGACGGCACTCTTCATCCGCGCACGCTGCTGCTCAAGTGTCATTTTCATATCCTCCTCAAAACTGCAATGAACCTTTCCATCCCGCCGCCAACAGACCGCAGCCGGTTGATTTCATTATAGCGAAATCTGTTCGGCGCGAGAACACCTTTATGTCCCAAATTATTCGACCGTTACCTCAATGTGGTCGTCCCCAGCGATCATATGATGAGTGTCTTGGATGTCAGTAGTTCCGGCGATAAGCTTATTTAGCTCCTGGGAGTCGTACTGGTCAAGCTGCGCGGAAAGCTTGCCGCCTGCATGCAGGACGGTATTCACCAATCCCATTGGAAGAACCAGGTCGCTTTTGACGATCCCATTAAGCTGGTCACTAACGCGAATGCGGACATTCCGTTGAGAATTCACAGCATCATGCATGGCCAATTTTCCCCAGGAGCTATTCTTTATCAACTCCAGTTTCAGATTGGCTTCTTCGGCTGTGATCTTGCTATCTTCGAGGTCCTGAATAATTGCCAGGCGCTCATCGATGGAGGAAAAGCGCGATCGCCCGGCGCGCCATTCCAGCCAGTAATACCCTCCGGCTGCCACCACACCGAGAACCCCGCCTATGTACCAGACCCAGTCGGGGTTGAGATTATCCATCACCAATCCTGCCAGCAGCGGCCCGATGGCAAATGGAATCAACCAGGAAAAGCCGTAAACTGCCATGTAACGCCCGCGCATATCCTCGGGCGCCAGGCGGGCGACGATCGATTGGCTCACCGGGCTGACAAACATCTCGCCAACCGTGATGATCGCCATCGCCACCAAAAACAGGGCGAATGCCGAGACGAAACCGTACATCGCGAAACCGACGGCATAAAGCAGCGACCCGATTGTCATAATGATGAGCGGGCGGTAGCGGTTGATCCAGCGGGTAATGGAAAACTGGAACAGCACCACCATCCCGGCATTGAGACTTAAGATATAGCCGAAGCCCTGTTCCGGGACGCCGTGGTAATCGCGCAGGTACACCGACAGGGTGGTATTCATCTGCATGTAAACTACCACCATCAAAACAGACGCTACCAGGAATCCGACGAAAGCACTGTCGCGTACTACGGTGAAATACCCCTTGAAAGTCGCTGCCATACTTTCCTGCGGTTGCCCGGATTCTTTCGGGCGGTGCGTTTCCACAAGGGTAAAAAACAGGATGATCGCGGTAATTACGCTGGTCGTCGCGTCGGTGATAAAAAGGATCAGGTAAGATTTGGCTGCCAAAAATCCGCCAATTAATGGTCCAATGACCACCGCCAGGTTGGCGACTACCCGCAGGATGCCAAACCCCTGAGCGCGTTTTTCTTCAGGCAGCAGGTCGGCCACCAGCGACTGGTAAGCCGGTCCTGCCACGTCGGAAAGTATCCCGACCACCAGGGTTACTACCATGAACAGGGGCAGTGCGTCGATCACGCCCATCAGCACGCTGGAAAGCCCACTCATAGAGAGGCCAAACAATAATATGGACTTGCGCCCCCAGCGGTCAGTGAGCGCACCGCCGACCATACTTCCAATGAAGCTGGAAATGGCAAACAAGCCAAAGATCACCCCGACCTGGGTCATGTCGATCTGGAATTTACGCGTCAGGTAGAGCGAGAAAAACGGGAAAAGCAGTGCACCGCCCAGCCGGTCGATGAACATGCCAACCACCAGGATCCAAAACTGCCTGGGGAATTCGTTATAGAGCGCTTTCATCCGCTCGCTTAATGAGCGTGACTTGGGACCGCTGGTCTGGCTCATGGCTTACTATCCTGTTCGTATAAAAATGACGTGAAAACAAGAATTCTACCAAATCTCGGCCTCTGGTAAGTTGGCCGGATTTGTCCCCCTGCTAATCGATTTCAAGGGTAAAGATACAAAAAAACCTTACCCATACGGGTAAGGTCTGATTCCTCTGGATTGCTTCAGAGGTTGAAGATCTTACTTCGTCACAGGTTAAGAATTATTTGTTCGGAAGGAAGCGGGTCACAGTCGTTCCGCAAACCGGGCACGTGCCTTTGACCATCTGGCGGCCCGTGGAGGTCTTCGTAACGACCCCACCCTTGACATCGCGCTTCTGGCGACATTTCACGCAGTAACCATTGAAATCCATCTTGTTTCTCCTTTTCTTAGTATGAAAGGTTAACTGACTATATTTTACTACCCGTGTCAAGATTTTGGGGGAAATTCGCGCCTAAAATGGGCATTTTAACCCCTTTTTAGGCAGGTTATAATGAATTTAAGGTCAAATTGGCTTTTTTTTGGGAATTTTCGGCATTAATGGTGGCCCCAGCTGGCTGTTCAATAGTCGCGCATATCAGGAGGAGAATATGTTCGCAGCGATAAGTTTTACAGTGGACATTCCCGTTTACCCGGAAAGGGTGTACCGTGCCTGGCTGGATAGCTACGAACACGCCCGCTTCACCGGTCACCCGGTGAGCATCACTGGCAAGGTCGGTGAACCCTTTTCAACCCTCGACGGCAAGGTGGTGGGGGTCACCCTGATTACGACACCCTTCGATCGTATCGTACAGACCTGGAATATGGCCCATTTTCCACAGAATCAACCGGATTCAACCATAGAATTAACCTTTGAGCCCACCTGTACGGGCTCGCAGGTGAAAGTGACGCAGACCGGTATAGATGTCGGCAACACCAGGCAGGTGATGCAGTGGTGGGAGGATCATTATCTCCGCCCGCTGCGGGATTATTTCGATGAGTTGGTCGGCGATTACCCTGCCGATACGGGGGATGGTTAGCTGGTGAAGCCAGGCAAACTTGTTCCCGGGTTTTATTAATCCGACCTAGCGCTGGACAATACCTGCCAGACGTTGGACCGCTTCCTCAATTTCCTCGGGCGGCAGCGTACAAAACGGGATACGCAGGAATCGCTCACCGTCCGCCGGATGGGTGAAGAAGGCGCGTCCGTCCGTGATTTTAAGCCCAACTGTATTGGCGTCACTGATCAACCGGTCCATGGTATTGCCGGCTGGCAAAGTCAACCCGATGAAGAAACCACCTTCCGGTTTGGGATAAATGACCTCAGGCAGCGTGCGGTCAAGGGCGGAAGCTAGGGCTGCCAGCCGTGGGGCATACACTTTTTTCAGCCGTTCGATGTTGATGTCGAACAACCCGGCGCGCATGTACTCATACACAATTGCCTGGGTCGGCGACGGTGAAGCCAGAGTGCTGTCAATCCCCCATTTAACCAACTTGCCAATGATCTGTGGTGAACCCATGGCCCAGCCAACCCGCAACCCCGGTGCCAGCAATTTAGAAACCGAGCATAGATGCACCACCCGCTCAGGAGCGAATGAATACAGAGTCGGCAGATCCTCGCCGTGGTAGCGCAGCGCACGGTAGGGGGAATCTTCGATGACGATGAAATTATATTCCTGCGCCCAGCGGGCAACCTGTTGGCGTTTTTCCAGGCTGGTCACCGTGCCAAGCGGGTTGTGAAAATCCGTGATGGTGTAAAACAGTTTGGGCGAACGACGCTTGAGCGCCTCTTCCAGCGCGTTCAGATTGACCCCGTCAGCCTCCATTGGGATGCCAACCATTTGAGCGCCGGTGCGTTTGAAGAGGGTGTTGGCGCGGTCGTAGGTCGGTGATTCGGTAAAAGCACAGTCGCCGGGGTTGAGAAAAATGGACGAAAGGAAGTTGACAATCTCGAGCGAGCCGTTGCCGGTAAAAATCTGGTCCACCGGAACGCCCATGCGCTCAGCCAGGATCTGGCGCAGGGGGGCGTAACCCGGCACGAAATTGTAGGTAAGAATCTGGCCACCGTCGCGGTTAAGGGCGGTTGACAGGCAGGTCTCGATCTCTTTAATTGGGAAAACTTCAGCTGGCGGAACCCCGCGGGTGAGGTTGATTGTGTGATTCTCCATGCAGAACCTTTCTCAGATGTGCGGGTCAGGAATCCTTACCCCGAGTATAGTGTAAATCCGTTCACCCGATTGTCACCGGAGCGTCCTCGGATTGTCATCCGATTTGTTGATGGATGTCAGGTTGGGCCGTCTGGCCCTCCCTGCAATAAGTAACTCGCCAGCGCCTCCCGATAATGGTTGATTTCCAGATAGCCAGCACATCAGGACGGATGCCGGTTAGAAACAGGTTCCAGCCGCGTGAGGCTTATTCCGCTGCGAAAGCCTTGCCCAAACCGCCGGCCCTCAGCGGCAATGATATCGTAAGAAGGAGAATCGCTTAAGGGAATAAAATCTTAGGGTAACCTACGAGGCGTCTTGACGATCTACTGAATTATACTTGGACGATGATGGACCGTCTAACACAGCCCGAGGTCATTTTGGACACACGCAAACCGCTTGCAGGAAAGACCATCTTGATCACCGGCGCCACCGCCGGAATTGGACTGGCGGCTGCGCTTGCATTGGCAAGCAAAGGCGCAGCCATCCTGGGGGTTGGGCGTTCTGAAGAACGGGGTGCGCAGGCGGCGGCTGACCTCCGCTCAGCATCTCCGGGCGTACCAATCCATTATTTCACTGCCGATTTAGCCGCCCAGCGCCAGGTTCGCCGACTGGGAGAAGAAATCCTGCAGTACGTTACTGCCCATCATAACGGCAAACTGGATGTGCTGGTCAATAACGCCGGCGTCTTCACCAGCTGGTACACTGCCACCGAGGACGGCTTCGAAACCGTGTTCGCGGTCAATCATCTCGCGCCGTTTCTGTTGACTCGCGAGCTGCTTCCGCTGCTGCATGCCGCGCCTGCAGCTCGAGTATTAACCGTCAGTTCCCGCTCACACCGCAATACGCGCATCTTTTGGGGCGATGTGATGCTGCGCCGGTTCTACAATCCCCTGCTGGCCTATAAACAATCAAAGCTTGCCAATGTGCTCTTTACCGCCGAGTTCAACCGCCACCTGTCTGGGACGACCCGTGTGCGCGCCTATGCAATTGACCCCGGGTTGGTCAACACCGAAATTGGCCTGAAAAACAATTATGGCGTCGTCCGCTGGGTCTGGAATCAGCGCCGAAAACAAGGTGTTGATCCAAGCATTGCGGCCAAGACGATCGCCATGGTCGCCAGCCGACCAAAATTAGATCCCGCGGACGGCCTTTATTGGCGAGACTGCCAGTCCATCGCCCCCAGCCGTTACGCCTTGCGGGCCGATGAATCCGCAAAATTATGGGCATTGTCCGAGGGCTTATGCGGCCTGGCGGATAATAATTCCTGGTAAGTCCTACCATCGCGCTCAAAAAAATGTGAGCTAAGTCCTATTTAGCAAACCTAAACTGCGTGATATATTTTCTTTATACCGGGGTGGAATAATGATTCCTATCCCAAAGACCACAACGAGGTCGGCTGAAAGCTGATATTGAATACTCCCCCCGATTGGAAGGATAAAGCCCACTTATGATCATCGTGACTGACCGTGCCGCTGATATTGCCCCTGACCTGCTGAAGGAATTGGATGTCCATTTTGCCAGCCTGCGAATCACGCTCGATGACCATACCTATGAGAGCGGTATCGATCTGGACGGCGAGACTTTTTATAAAATTCTCGGCGAAACCGATAGCTTCCCCATCACCTCGCAGCCTTCGGCTGGTGAGTTTGCCGAGTTGTATCGCAAGCTAGCTGAAAAGGGCGAGGAAATCCTGTCGATTCATATTTCATCTGGTCTGAGCGGCACATTCAACGCAGCGTCTGCTGGGGCGCAAATGGTCCCCGAGGCAAAAGTCACCGTCTGGGACTCGATGACCCTGTCCTGCCCATTAGGCTGGCAGGTAGAGGTAGCAGCCCATATGGCCAAAGCGGGTGCCTCCGTCGAAGATATTCTGAAACGTTTAGCCGTTATGCGCGACAAGTGCGAGGGCATTTTCACCCTGGACACCATGAAATACCTGATCCACGGTGGCCGTATCAGTCACATCAAAGGGTTATTGGCTTCAGTCTTAAACATTAAACCCATCATCGGGGTGGATAAGATTTCCGGAAAATATATTCAACTGGCACGCCAGGTATCCATCAAACGTTCCATCCAGGGGATCGCGGAAGTGGTGGCAGAAAAATATGGAGCAGGTTCGCGGCTGCGGGTGCAGTTGCTGCACGGTAACAATCCGGAAGGCGTAGCATTGTTGCGGGAAATAATGTCCGCTGTGTTCGACTGCACCTGGATGCCAACCGTGCCGATTGCACCGGTTTTAGGCGCTCATACCGGTCCCGGTCTGGTTGGGCTGTCGGTAGGTCCTGCGGCGCTGTTTGAGGATTAACCTTTTGCCGGCTGCGTTTTGCGCAGATATACAAACCAGTACACCAGTCCCACCATTACCGCTCCACCGATGATGTTGCCAAGCGTCACCGGCAGCAAATTACCCAGCAAAAAATTATTTATAGTCAGATGAGGAAAATCAGCCGGCGCGCGCTGGATGGTCTCGAAGAAACTGGCGCTGCCCCACTGCTTGACCATCCATCCCACCGGAATAAAGTACATATTCGCAATACTGTGCTCAAATCCTGCTGCTACAAAAGCCGTGATCGGCGGGATGATCGCTAAAATTTTATCAGTGGTGGTTCTGGCGCTGTAGGTCAGCCAGACTGCCAGGCAAACCAGTGTATTGCATAATAAACCCAGCACCACGGCTTCCATGAACCCGAGGCTGGTTTTTGCCTCGGCAGTGTTGAGCATGTTTAAGCCAACGGCGCCGCTGCCAAAGGTATGCTGCTTACTGAGAAAGATGATGACCGCGGTAGCCACTGCCCCAGCCAGATTGCTGGTATAAACGATCAACCAGTTGCGAAGAACGAGTTTCAGGCTGATCTTGCGGTTCGCAAACGCCATAATCACCAGCATATTGCCGGTAAATAATTCTGCGCCGCCAACCACCACCAGAATCAACCCCAGTGAGAAAGCAACCCCGTTCAGCAGGCGGACAACGCCGTACGGCAGCATTCCCTGTGTGCCAGCCGTCACTGTGGTGGCAAAGATCGCTCCCAATGCAATAAACGCCCCGGCCAGCACTCCCAGCACCGAGAGGGTTAGAATATCGGCTTTGGCCCTTTTGATGCCAAGCTGCTCGGCCTTTTCGGCCATGGCTGGCGGTAGCAATGCATCTAAAGATATAGGCTCGCTAATATTCATTTCTCTCCTGAATAATTGAACGCATCACCCTATTAATGACCTGATATCCTCGGAAACGTTGAGGAGTTTACTTTCCCTCCAACAGCGGAATTAATATTTGCGGGAAATCGGTAATGATCCCATTGACATTCGAATTAATCAGCGCCTTCATCGTCAATTCATCATTTACCGTCCAGACCGTGAAAGCGATGCCCTCAGCGCTGAGTTCTTTAATCTGTTGGGGACTCCAGGCAGAATACTTTGGATTGATAAATCGGGTTCCGTAATCTGCCAGATATTGATTCGGGTTGCGGATGATTTCCGAAGTGAGTAACTGAATGGGTATTTGACCATTCAGTTCGCTTACATTTTTCAGGTATTCATGTTCAAAAGAGGATATAACGACCTGCTTCCCATCATCCATCCCTAATTCGGCAACCAGCGCTACCGTTTTCTCAACTGCCATTCGAGCGGTAGCCTCATCGGGCTGTTCCTTGATTTCTACATTAACAGCCCAGTGGTTGGCTTTGGTAAATTCCAGCGCTTCCCGCAAAGTAGGCGCTTGCTCTCCGTCGTAGGCTTGTTGATCCTCAATCGAAACATTTCCGGCTTTGATTTGTTTGAAGGGATCAGTAACATTAAACCAGTGACCGCAGTCAAGTTGCTTAATTTCAGCCAGGGTGAAATCCTTTACATTCCAGGGTGCGCGGTCAGGGAAGACCTCTTCTGCATTACAGGTGCGATTCAATGTGTCATCATGCATCAGAAACAGTTCACCGTCTGCTGATACCGAGACATCCAATTCCCACATATCAGCGCCAATTTCGACGGCTTTACGTGCGGCTGCGATAGTGTTTTCAGGCGCCACGCTGCGGGCGCCGCGGTGAGCAATAACCAGTGGCTTATTAGGTGACATTGATTCCTCAGGCTGAGAAAGGGTGGGATTGTTGGAGGGTTCAGATTGCGCTTCTTCAGGTAGAACAGGATTAATTTCAGGAGCGCAGGCAGACAATATGAATATGAGGGTGATCGCCGGAATTAATATCCATTTTGGGGTTGAGAAGGAAATGTGCAACATCCTATTATTATAGAGGATCCGGGTAATTCAGAGGTAATATTGATGGCGCATGATTAGTGAATCGCCCGTCGTTTCGGATAAAATGAAGCCATGAGCAAATGGGAAAACTACCAATCACCCTTTTCGTGGCGTTATGCCAGCCCGGCCATGCGCCGATTGTGGAGCGAGCAGCATAAACGGGAATTATGGCGTCAAATTTGGCTGGTATTGGCCGAGACGCAGCAGGAATTCGGACTGGTACGCTCTGACCAGGTGGAGGACCTGCGCGCCAACGTCGCTCAGGTTGACCTGCCGCGGGCGTTGGAGATCGAAACCGAGATTCACCATGATCTAATGGCTGAACTCAAAACCTACGCCGAGCAGTGCCCAGTCGGCGGGGGGATCCTGCATCTTGGCGCCACCTCGATGGACATCGAAGACAATGCCGACGCCTTGCGGTTGGCTGCCGCCCTGGAATTGATCCTTGAGCGTCTGGACGACCTGCTGCAGGCGTTTGCGCAGCGCATTACCGAAACCGCAGCGCTGCCGGTAATGGCGTATACCCATTTGCAGCCAGCCGAACCCACCACCCTCGGTTACCGGCTGGCCAGCTACGCCCAGGACCTGCTGGCAGACCAGGCAGACCTGGTCAAAGTACGCAGCGGGTTGAAAGGCAAAGGCTTCAAGGGCGCGGTTGGCACCGCAGCGGCTTATGGCGATCTGCTGGGGGTGAACCGGCTGGTTGAATTCGAAGAGAGCCTCTCAAAGCGGCTCGGATTGACCTTCTACCCGGTCACCACCCAAACCTACCCGCGCAAGCAGGATTACCGGATCGTGAGTGCACTGGCGGGCATCGGCGCCAGTCTTTACAAGTTCGCTTTTGACCTGCGGATTATGCAATCACCGTCAATTGGCGAATGGGCAGAGCCGTTTAGCAAGAAACAGGTTGGCTCTTCAGCCATGCCATTTAAACGAAACCCAATCCAGGCTGAAAAAATCGACTCCTTAGCGCGTTCCCTGGCCAGCCTGCCGCAAACCGCCTGGCACAATGCCGCCCATTCACTGCTGGAACGCACGCTGGATGATTCTGCCAACCGCCGTAGTTTGCTGCCGGAGGCGTTCTTAATCACGGATGAATTATTGAGCTCAACTCACCGGCTGGTAAAGGGAATGCATTTCAATGAGACCGCCATCCGGCGCAATTTGGATCAATATGCGCCTTTTGCAGCCACTGAACGGGTGTTGATGGCCTTGGCGCGCGCTGGCGCTGACCGGCAGTTGATGCATGAAAAG
>CALMGN010000255.1 GCA_937863605.1 uncultured Anaerolineaceae bacterium | reverse complement strand
TGTACAACGCGGTCGGCGTGCGCGCGCATTCCATCCCGCTGGATCAGGAAATGATCTTGAAGGAGTTGGCTGGGCGGGCAAAATAAGGCTCATCTTGTGGACACGGAGTACGCGGAGAAAATCTTTTGAAGTTCGTAGGTTGGGTTGAGCGAAAATTATGGCTGAGTCGACCAGCTTGCTTATGAGCGAAACCCAACACCCGAGAATCGCAAAAAGCGTTGGGTTTCGGGACGGCAAGCGCCAATAGAAGGTAATTTTACGCGACGTCCCTCAACCCAACCTACGAGGTTGCTTGGTCCCAACCATTCAATTTTCTGACAGGTGACACTTGACACGTGAACCATTCTGCATATTCCCCCGCTGATTGAAACCTGCCCGGGATTCTTGTACAATGGGTAAATCGCACTGCACCTACAACTCAGGAGGGTAATCCATGCTCAAAGAATTTAAAACATTCATTATGCGCGGGAATGTCGTCGATCTGGCGATCGGCGTGATCATCGGCGGGGCGTTTGGGGGCATTGTCACCTCGCTGGTGAACGATGTCATCATGCCGCCGATCGGGCTGCTGCTCGGAAAAGTTGATTTTGCCAAATTATACGTTTCACTGGACGGCAACACGTATGAGTCGCTGGCTGCGGCCAAAGAAATTGGGGCGCCAACCTTGAATTACGGTGCCTTCATCAACACCATCATCAATTTCCTCATCCTTGGCTTTGTGATCTTTCTACTGGTCAAGGCCATTAATAAGATGCAGAAACCGGCTCTAGCCGCCGACCCGACCACCAAGGCGTGCGTCTTCTGCGCCACCGAAATCCCGCTGGCAGCCAAACGCTGCCCGCACTGCACGTCGGAACTGCCGTAATGGATCGGATCAGGTAGGGGCGGCTCGCGAGCCCCCCCTACAATTGATTCATGGCAGGTCTATAGCTTGCGCTAAAGCCCACCCTGCCCTGGGGAGGGTGGTGGAGGGGAGACGGACCCCTCACCTTACCTCTCCCCATGGGGGAGAGGAGTTCAACGGACTACGGCAGCTCGTCGAAGCTGCGGCAGCGCGGTTCGCTCTGCACATTGGGGTACAGGCAGACCACATTCCAGCCGTTATCGAAGCGGGTGATGACCACTGAAATCTCGTATTCCGGGCCGGCCGGGCGGGGGATGGCGTACACCGTCAAATTCTTGTTTTCCCAGGCCAATTGATAATTCGAACTGGCACGTGCCAGGAAATCATCCATCTCCTTGCCGCGTAGCGGAGCTGGCAACTCGTCAACGGACGCCGCGGCCAACCCCTGGTTTAGCAGCTGCTGATTGCGAGTCATCAGTGTTCGCGCCGGAACGGAATAAACCAGCGTCCAACCCACGGCGCCTGCGCCAAGCACCAACAGCAGCGGCAGCCACCAACGCGAGGGCAGCAGCAGGTTTTCATTGCGGGTGTCCGTGAGTCTATTGATCGCGATGCGGAACAATGCCATGAGCGGGAAAAGCATGCCGGTAAACGGCACCCACAGGAATATGATCGCGATGGTGCTGGTGGGCAGCGTCAATAAAGGCGTTCCGCTGCCAAACAATGCGGCGAATACCAGCAGGGCTGCCGCGACCCCCGCAGCCCACAATATCCCGGGCACGGAAGGTTCCACCCAGGTGCAAATCAAGCCAAGCAGCGCCCCGATGAGAAGCGCCAGCAGGAGGTTGCCAACCGGGCCAAAGGGCGGCTGGTAGAGCGGAATTCCGGGTAGGAACAGGAGATTCACCGCCTGTGAAACACTCCCAAATGCCAGCCCGATCAACGCCCCAAGAATCAGTCCGGCCCAGCGCCGGTAAGTCTGTTTTATCACAAGTGAATTTTACCAGAGGGCGAGCGGGATGATGAATAAATCGCCCAAAAACCGTAGGGGCGGACCCGGGTGTCCGCCCAGGACCGAATTGATTTAGCCGGGTCGACACGCGGGTCGACCCCTACACGGGCGGTATAATTTTATTCATTCTTGTTCGATCATCGAGGATGTTATGAAACCCACTCGCCGCTCGATCATCACTGCACTGCTGCTCTTCACCCTGGCTGCCTGCGCCACGACGGATGCCGGAATCACGATTGAGGACGCCTGGGTGCGCCCAAGCCCGGCTGGCATTCTGGAGGGGGTCAACACCGGCGCCTTTATGGTGATCCGCAACCTGGGTGATCAAGCCGACAGGTTGATCGGGGCAGACTGCCCGGCAGCGCGGGTGGTTGAGATCCACGAAACGACCATGGTGAATGACGTGATGAGCATGCGGCCAGTGGCTGCCGTCGAGGTGCCTGCCGGCGGCGAGGTGCAGCTCAAACCGGGCAGCTACCACCTGATGCTGATCGACCTGCAGCAGACCCTGGCCCCTGGCGATGAAATAGAAATCACTTTGATCTTCGAACGCGCCGGGAGGGTGGCGTTCAAAGCTGTGGTTCGGGAATAATTTGCGCCTCGCCCCGTACTCCGGGGATTTCTTAGAATTTCTTAAAACTCTTTTCTCAAGCTTGATAATTCAAGTATTCCGATATACTATAATTTACACTGTAATTATGAATTTAACCAGGTTGCATTGAATGATGTGCAGCCGCCCTGGCAGCGACGTGGAGTCGAAAGGGGGGTCCTTCATTACGACAAACAAATACTGGTTCAATCCGTTATTGCTGCGGATGTTCATACCGCGCGTTGTTCAATCTATCCATACAGTTTATCGGGGAGGGTTAACATGAAACGAATTTTGCTCGCAGCTGTGATCATGCTTTCGTTGGTATTTAGTTTCGTTGGAACCGCCAGCGCGGTCACCGACGGCTACCCGGACGGCGAGGGTCACCCGTACGTCGGTTTGATGGTGGCACAGGATGCAGACGGGAATCCAATGTGGCGCTGCAGCGGCACGCTCATCGCGCCGAAGCTCTTTCTGACCGCCGGGCACTGCACCGAATTCCCTGCCGCGCATGTCGAAATCTGGTTCGACGCGGATCTTACCAATGCGGCTGCTCACGATTATCCGTATAAAGGAGATGTAGGCGGCACCCCTTACACCCATCCGCAGTACAACCCTTACGCATTCTACCTCTATGATCTGGGTGTGGTCGTTTTGGATAAACCCGTCAATTTGAAAATGTACGGCGCTCTGCCGGAACTGAATGTGTTAGATTCCCTTGCCACTCAACGCGGCCAGCAGGATGTGACCTTCACCGCGGTCGGTTACGGGTTGCAGATGGCCTTCCCGGATGCTGCCAGTTGGCAGGAACATAATGTCCGAGTCCGCATGGTGGCATATCCCAAATTGAATCAAATCAACGGCGGGATCGTGGGCGACTTCTCGCTGCTGCTCTCGAATAATACCAATACTGGCGGAACCTGCTTTGGCGATTCCGGCGGCCCGAACTTCATTGGCAGTTCCAACGTGGTCGGCGGCGTGACGTCCTTTGGCTTGAACGGCACCTGCGGCGGCACGGGCGGGGTGTACCGCGTGGACCGGGCCGATGATTTGAATTGGTTGTACGGCGAGTTTGGAAAATATCTACCTTAATTTTGGTTTGATTTCAGAATAAAACGATCGATCACATGCAGGGGCGTCCGATTCGGACGCCCCTGTGGTTTAA
>CALMGN010000254.1 GCA_937863605.1 uncultured Anaerolineaceae bacterium | reverse complement strand
AGTGCGACTCCGCTCTGCAGCAGCGGATTCTGCCCGGCTAGCACGGTCATCAACAGCCAGACAACCACGCCGCTGGCAGCCGCCGCCAAAAAGGCGCGCAGCAAACTGCCGCCCGCTTTTACCGACCCCACCAGTTTGCGATTGAGCAGCACCAGCAGCAGGACAGCCTCGGTGGTGAATGCAATGGAATCGGACAGGCTGATGCCTGCCGCACCAAGCACCCGGTAAAGCTGCGTTCCAAGTAGGATATACAGCACCAGCGTAAATCCGGCAGCTGCCAGCGGTGTCAGCGCATTCTGACGGGCATAGAAAGAGCGGGCAAACACCTCGACCAGGCTTTGGCCTAGCAGCCCTGCCAGATAGGCGCGCGTGACCCACATGAGCAGGTCCGTTCCGGCAACATCAAAACCGAAAGCCAGTGCTAGCAGCGGTTTCAACCCAAAGGACAGGATGACCGCGATCGGCAGCGTCAAAGCGATCAGCACGCGAACTGCGCGTTCGATCGACTGTTGAAACTCTTCAAGGCGGTCCATTGCGGCGTGCTCCGCCAGCGTCGGAAGCAGCGCAGTGCCAATTGCCGTTCCGATGAGCGTTTCCGGCACCTGAAAGATCATCCAACCGTAGGTCAATGCGGTTACCGCCCCGGCTTCCAAACGTGAAGCCAGATTATCACGCACCAGGAAGATCAGCTGGATAAAGAACATGGTCGCCAACCGCGGCCCCATCAGCCGCAGAACCTTGCGCACCGGCTCCGTTTTGAGCCCCAGGCCGGAGCTCCACCGGAACTTGTATTTTAATAACCCGGGAATCTGGATGCCAAGGTGCAGCAATGCGCCAATAATCACGCCGTAAACCAGCCCGTACACTCCCAGGCCGAAAGCCGGCAGTGTCACCGGGCCAAAGGTATAGCCCTGTTCAGGTGAAAGGATCAGCGCGCCAAAGATTTGACCGATATTGTAGAGCAGCGGCGCCATGGCTGGCAGCAAAAAATGCTGGTTGGCCTGCAACCCCGCCATCACTAATCCGCTGATCGAGAAAATCAGCGTAGCAATCAAGTTGAGCCGCATCAAGTTAGTGACCAGCACCTGCTGCTGTTCATTGAATCCAGGCGCAATCCCGAGTTCCCAGCGCACCAGCGGGTGCGAGACAATTGCCACCAGGATCGCCAGCGCTCCCGTAACCAGGAAAGCCAGATTGGTAATCTTGCTGAACAGGTCCCAGGCAGCTGGTTTTCCATTAAGGCTGAGCTGCTCGGTCAGTATCGGGATAAAGGCTAATGCCAGCGCACCGCCCGAGATCAACGCAAACAGCAGGTCGGGGAGATTGTTGGCGACGTTGAAGGCATCCAGCTCAGCGGAGAGGCCAAACTGGCGCGCGATGACCACCTGGCGCACAAAGGCCACCACTTTGTCCAGCGCGAAAAAGCCGGTCAGCAGGAAGGTAATGCGGGTGACTCGGGATAACTTCATGCGCGGGTTATCACAGTGCCACATCCAACAGCATCATCACCGCGAATCCGAGCATGACACCCAGGGTCGAGACATCGGAGTACTTCCCGGCCTGTGCGGTTGGAATTAATTCTTCAACACAGACATAGATCATAGCGCCGGCGGCAAATGCCAGAGCGTATGGCAGGAGCGGCTGAATAAAAAATACAGCGGCAGCCCCCAGCATGCCTGCCAGCGGTTCCACCATGCCGGATGCCTGACCCAGCATGAAAGATTTCCAACGTGAAAGTCCTTCACGCCGCAAAGGAACTGAGACCGCCAGGCCTTCCGGGAAGTTTTGAATGCCAATCCCGATCGCCAGGGCGATAGCTGAGGTGATGCTGGTATCCGAGATACTGATGGCCGCCGCGCCGAAGGCTACACCAACTGCCAGACCTTCCGGCAGGTTGTGCAGTGTAATTGCCAGGGTTAACAAAACCGAGCGCTGCCAGGAGGTCTTAAGCCCCTCTGTTTCACCAACCCCTAGCGCCTGGATATGCAGGTGCGGCAGGACCCGGTCAACGGCATACAGGAATGCTCCGCCAAGTAAAAACCCAACCACTGCCGGCAGCCAGCTTGGCATCGCACCACCCTCTGACATGGCGATCGCCGGCGCCAAAAGTGACCAGTAACTGGCGGCAATCATCACCCCACTGGCAAAGCCGAGCATGCCATTTAAAGTCCGCGGATGAATATCCTTGGCAAGAAACACCCCGGCCGCTCCGAGTGCTGTGAGCCCCCAGGTAAAGATGGTCGCAAAAAGCGCCTGAATGACCGGGCTGAAATTCGTAAAGAAATTAACCATCTACCTCCCCGAATAAAGCCGTCATAAGTGCAAGAATAAGGGCTAATCGTCCGATTTGGCCAACCAGGATTGGAATAAGGATAATATAATCCATTCTATGACAAAAGTTGGTAAATTATATATCGTAGCCACTCCAATTGGCAACCCGCGCGACATCACCCTGCGGGCGTTGGATATCCTCAAGGAAGTTGAGGGCGTCATTTGCGAAGAACGCCGTGTAGGCAGCACCTTGCTTAAACGGTTGGATGTGCCGGAGCGTGAATTGGTCACGCTTAATGAGCACAATGAGGCCGAGGCGACCGCCGACCTGGTGATTCGCATGTTCAAGGGGGAAAGCTTTGCCCTGATTTCCGATGCAGGCACGCCGGTCTTCGCCGACCCGGGCGCCTATTTGATTCAGGAAGCCAGCTTGAGCGGGCTTCAGGTTATACCCATCCCAGGTCCCTCCTCGCTGATGGCAGTGCTTTCCGTCCTGGACTTTAAATTGGAAAAATTTGTTTTTGGCGGGTTTCTTTCCCGCATTCCAGACCAGCGCCGCCAGGAATTGACCCGGCTGCGCGGGCTGCGCATGTCAGTGGTGCTGATGGACACGCCCTACCGGTTGGCGGCCCTGCTGGACGATGTGGAAAAAACCTTCGGCAAGGGTCAGCGGTTGACGCTTGGATTTGACCTGACCCAGGAATCAGAGTTGATCGTCCGCGGTACGCCGGCGGAAGTCAAAAAAGCCATCGGTCCGCGCAAAGGCGAGTTCATGCTGGTCGTCCACGGACCCCTCGGTTAGCAACC
>CALMGN010000253.1 GCA_937863605.1 uncultured Anaerolineaceae bacterium | reverse complement strand
CCTTGTTTGATTAGATTGTAAAAATCTTGGGTCGAGAGCATGGCGTCCTCCTGATGCTTAAACGATAGCGAAAAAATGCCTGGTCGTCAAGCCTGCCAGCTGTTTAGATCACCTGCCGCAGCTGCTTATGCTAGAATGTACCCGCAGCGGGTGATCACAATGGCCTTGAATAAGAATCTGGAGTTCATCCAACCTGGGCAGCGAATTGCGGTTGTCGGCAGCACGGGCAGTGGAAAAACAACGCTGGCTGAATCAATCGCGCAGCGGCTGGGGATTCCGCATGTCGAAATGGATGCGCTTAACTGGGAAGAAAACTGGCGCGCGGCGGACCTATCGATATTTCGTGAAAGGATATCCACGGCATTGGCTGGACCTGCCTGGGTGGTGGACGGCAATTATTCCAAAGTTCGCGACATCGTCTGGGCGCGCGCCGATACCCTGGTCTGGCTGGAGTTGCCGCTGCAGTTGGTTTTGTGGCGTCTGGCAAAACGTACCGTTAAACGGATGGTGTCCCGTGAGGAATTATGGAACGGCAACCGCGAGACGCTTCGTGGTGCTCTGTTTTCGAAGGACAGCCTGTTTCTCTATATATTTAAATCCCGCAGGAAACACCAGCGTGAATATCCGCGCCTGATCCAAGGCAGCGAATACAGCCACCTGCGGGTTATCCATCTTCGCACCCGTGCGCAGGTTGAATCCTGGCTAGGATCGCTGCGGCGTTAATTGCCCTAGGATGCGATGATCGCCTGCACGCGGCGGAATTGCGGTAAGGCAGTTTTGGAGTGCCATTTGCCTTTGACGATTTCGAGGAAAGCCTGGGTGATCTCCGGCTCGAAGTGCTTGTTAGACTGGTGCTGGATATAATCCATTACCTGGTGCTGCGGCCAGGCGGTGCGGTAAGGCCGGTTTGAACTCAGGGCATCCCAAACATCTACCACAGCAAACAACCGGGCGGCCAGCGGAATTTCACGGCCGCTCAAGCGGCGTGGGTAGCCGCTGCCATCCCATTTTTCATGGTGGCAGTAAGGGATATCGACAATGTCATTGAACTTTGGGATCGGGCGCAATAATTCATAGGCATACACCGGATGCTTGCGCATCACGCGCCATTCAGCCTCATCCAATGGGCCGGGTTTCAATAGAATACTGTCGGGTACACCCATTTTGCCAATGTCGTGCAGCTGCGCGCCGCGTTTGATGCGCAGCAGATCGCTGTCGTCCAATCCGATTTTGCGTCCCAACTCCATGGAGATCGAAACGACGCGCTCGGTATGGCGCTCAGTGGAAAAATCGCGCAGTTCCAGCGCGCGAGACCAGCCGTTGATGGTAGCTTCATAAGTCTGGGTTAAATCCTGGCTGGTACGCTCCAGGCTGTGGGTCAGCTGAACGTCGTGGATGGCGCTGGCAGCCGTATTGGCGATCAAACTGACAGCTGCAGCGTCGCGTTCTTGATAACCATCCGGCTTGAAGCTAAAGACCTGCAAAACGCCGATGACGGTATCCCTTGTGATCATCGGCAGGCTGATGCCGGATTGGATCACCTTGCCAGGAGTGAATAATTTCATCCGGGTGACAGCGGCTGCGTGCCGCTCATCGTGCTGGTCGGTAATGATCGGTTGGCGCGTGCGGATGGTCTCGCTCAGCAAACCGAGGCTGACGACATCTAGCGTCATTTCCGGGAGGTCTGCCCGCCGGAAGGGTTCACCAACATGCTGTTGGTAGATATGGGTGATGGATTGCAGTCGTGTGTCGAACAACGACACGAGCACCGCGCAGCTGCCGGGGAGCATGGCAAAGGCCGATGATGCCAGCTGCTGTGCTATCTCGTCGGTGCTGTCGATTTCTGCCAGAGACAGGCTGAATTGATTGGCCGCCTGGACGGCTTTTTCCTGCAGGCCGATTTCGGACGGAGGATCCCCGGTCCCTGGGGGATTTAATGTAACCAAAACCGCTTCATGCCCTTGAAAGTCGACCATTTGGGCTTGCCCTTCTGTTTTGATGACCTTGCCGCCAACCTGGAAAATTATTAAATCCAGACTGCGCACGGACGGCTCTTCCTCCAGGCGGTGCAAAATTTTCTTCAGGTTGCCATCGCCCAGTCCTGCGGTCAGATCTGCGCCGTTTTTATGGAGAATATTCTCGCGTTTCAAGCCCAGCAGCCTGGCGAAATCGTCGTTGGCGTCGAGGTAGATACCGGTCAACCGGTCCAGTACACACATCGGGATTGGCAGGGTTTGTAGGAAGTAGCTTGGAAGCGGTTGGGGGCGGTGGACCGTCCTGAGATTCGGTTCGGTGATTTTTCTGCGGGAGTAAATGCTTCGGTTCATGGCTGAATCAATCCACCTTGGTCCGGTTTTTGGGCTTTTGTTAGAGTCCTGCGCCGGGAGTATAAAGTTGGGTAGGGAACTTTGAAATTGCCCCGTCCGACAGCGCTGGCTGCCGTGAATCTTTTATGTGCAAGTCTGATGCCAGCCGTGGGCAAATAAAAACCCCTGCAAAAATGTGCAGGGGTGATCGAACTTCGCCGTTGAAGAGTCTAGGGTTTGAGGATTTCCATGCTGCCAGTCCGGGCAGTATCATACCCGCCTAAAGC
>CALMGN010000252.1 GCA_937863605.1 uncultured Anaerolineaceae bacterium | reverse complement strand
AATCCTCGGGGGTCACCGTCTTGTCCGATGGCCAATTTTATGAAGCACCGTTTACCCCGCGGTCGCTCATTGGGCGTACCGGCCGGGGGGATACCTGTTTTTCAGCCTATATTGCCATGCGCCAGTCGAGCAGCGCAGAGGTCGCATGCCAATGGGCTGGTGTGATTACCTCGCTCAAACAGGAAAAACCGGGACCGTGGAAGGGCACGCGCTCTGAGGTGGAAAATATTCTATCAGCGACTGCATAGACATGCCGATTCGTTGGAAAAATCGGCGGGTCCCGGCTACTTAACCCTCGCTACACCAGACAGCTTTTTGCGAAATCTTAGACAGTTTCCTGGTTTCAATATAGCAATCTAGGCTTTTATTGTCGATGTTTGCTGACCCAGTCAGTCAGGGAACTTCCGCATAAATATAGCGGGCGGCTTGAAAACCAAGTGTAATCGGCCGGTCTTTAATGCGGATGGTCAGGGTTTGATTAAACGGTAGCACTTCTGTAATTTCTGCGGCAGCCCCTGGCGCAATGCCGTTCTCGACGAGGAACCCTAACAGCGCATGGTTGTCTTCCGCGAACTCATGGATCCGCCGAATGACACCCCTTTGCCCGGCTGACAGCTCAGTCAATGGGATCCAGTGGCTGGTGGCCGCCTCGTGACCTGGAAAGGGGTTGCCATGTGGACATACTTCCGGATCACCCAGTACCTTGCGCAACCGCTCTTCCAGTGCAGGGGAAATGGAATGTTCAATCCCATGCGCTTCATTATGAGTCTCGGCGATGGGCACCTTGATTAGTTTTACCAGTAACAATTCGGCTAACATATGCCGGCGAATGACCGAATAGGCCGCGGAACGCCCGCTCTCCGTCAGATGCACTCCGCCCTTGCGCCCCTTCCCAACAACCCACTGGTCCCGTTCCATGCGCTTGAAAGTCATCGCGACTGTGGCAGGAGTGACGTTGAGCATTTCCGCCAAACGAGCAGCGATGATTTCTCCATAGTCACGCTCCATGACATGCATGGTCATCAGGTAATCTTCAACAGTTGGCGTAGGACGATCGGCAGGTCGATTGGGTGTCGAATGTGACATATTTTGTCTTAAATGGCTTGATAGTATTGACTTATATATTATGTTAGTATATACTAACTCAACGAATACGCTTAAGCAATAATTCATTCTACCAGAGCGCTTTGGATTGTCAAGGAACCGTCTCCACAACCACGTTAATCTTCTATTGTCCCGTGCCTGTGGTCAAGAAACCTAACCATTCTTATCTCATCCAAGGAGTCACGTGTCCCTCCCCCGTCTCGCCTCACTTCTATTCATCCTGGTATTACTGCTTACCGCATGCACGCCAGCATCGCCCACCACCCCAGAGATTCCCACCACCGCCGCTCTTTCTGAGCCAACCGATGTTCCCACAGATGTCGCAGCGACCGAATCAGTTGACCAATCTATCAGCGGCAAGTTGGTCATTTACTCCGGCAGGTCCGAACCCTTAATCCAGCCGGTTATCGATGCCTTCAAAGCCGAATATCCTGAGGTGGAGGTTTTGCTGAAAGCCGGCAGTAACAGCGAAATCGCCAATGCGCTCATCGAGGAGCAAGCCAACACCCAGGCCGATTTATTCATCACCACCGAGCTTTTCACGGTGCAATCGTTAGCGCAGCAGGGGATCTTTCAGCCTTACCGGTCAACTGCTGCTGACCAGCTCCCACCTGAATTTGTCGACCCGAATAATAACTGGATTGGTCTGACCCTCCGGGCGCGCGTGATCATGTACAATACCGATCTGGTGGCGCTCGAAGACCTGCCGACCTCTATTTTTGACTTGACTGACCCTAAATGGAAGGGCAAGATCGCTGCGGCGGGCTCGACCAACGGTTCCATGCAGGCGCAGATCGCCGCCATGCGCCAGTTGCTGGGCGAAGAAAAGACTGAGGCCTGGCTTCAGGGGCTGCTGGCCAACGAAGTGACCTTCTTTGGCGGGCACACCGACGTGCGCAAAGCCGTTGGCGCGGGTGAGTTTGCCCTCGGTCTGGTCAATCACTATTACTATCACCTGCAGCTGGATGAAGGCAGCAAAGTAGGCGTGATCTATCCCGACCAGGGAGAAGGCCAGCTCGGCTTGATCACCAACGCGACCGCTGTCGCAGTAGTCAAGGGCGCCCAGAATGTTTCCGCTGCCCAGGCTTTTGTCGATTTCCTGGTCTCAGAGCAGGGACAGAAGCTCTTCGCCGAGCAGAATTATGAGTATCCTCTCCTGCCCGGAGTGTCCCTCCGGGATGGTGTCCAGCCCCTGGAATCTTTCCGCCTGGCAGAAGTGAATGTTGCCGAGGCTGCGCTTGACTCGGATGCAACCTTTGACCTGATGGAAAAGCTGGGACTTCCCTGACGAAATGAACGGCAGCGATGCGCCAATGCCGCCGGTCCTTGTCTCGCCGTTGCAACGCTTACGTGCGGCATCCAACCGCCTGACAACCCGCTCCGCCTTTCCGGTCTTACTGGCTGGATTGGCGGGGCTGGTCGCTTTGTTTCTGGCGGTGCCGGTTGTGTACATCTTTTTGCGGGCTGTTGGCGCAGACGGGGAAGCCTGGCAGCGGCTGCTTCAAGCCCGCCTGTGGAAACTACTCGGTAATACCCTGCTGCTGATGCTAGCAGTCACTGGCGGGGCGCTGGTGACTGGCGCGAGCATGGCCTGGTTGACCGAGCGCAGCGACCTGCCCGGACGCAAATTCTTCCGCTGGATGTTTGCGCTGCCGCTGGCTATTCCAGCCTACATTGGCGGTATTGTTCATCTGGCTCTGCTGCGTCCGCGCGGAGGAATGCTTCCACGGCTGTTAGAAAACCTGCTTGGGCAACCTGTGTACACACCCAGCCCGCTTGGCTTTTGGGGTGCGGCATTTATCCTTATCCTGTTCACATTTCCCTACGTCTATCTACTCTCCGGGGCAGCATTCCGCTCCCAGCACGCCTCCTTGGAAGAAGCCGCGCGCATGTTGGGGTACCGCCCCTTGCGGACGTTCTTCTCGGTTACCTTGCCGGCGATGCGTCCTGGCTTGCTGGCTGGCGCCTTGCTGGTTGCGCTGGACATCCTGGCTGAGTATGGTACCGTAGCTCTGCTGCGCTATGAAACCTTTTCCTCTGCCATCTTCGTCCAGCTTTCCGGGCGGTACGATCGTTCAGCCGCGGCCGTGCTAAGCGGTGTGCTGGTTGGATTAGCAGTCATTATCTTGTGGGCAGAATTGCGTTCTCAGGGGCGAGCCCGTTTCACCCAGATGGAAAGCAGCTGGCGGCCAGCGCCAACTATCCGATTGGTTAAATGGCGAATTCCAGCCCTGCTGGTAGCAGGTGGAGTAGCTTTTACTAGTTTGCTTGTACCGGTCGGGGTTTTAACAACCTGGAGCATCCAGGCAGTTTTAGACCCCGAAACTTTGAGGTCGGTGCTTCATAGCGGCTCGATGGGGTTTTCTAACTTTGCCTGGAATAGCCTGTGGACTTCCTTCCTGGCTGCTTTGCTGGCTATAACCCTCTCCGTTCCGGTAGCGTTGTTTTCCGTCCGGCACCCCAGCCGCATATCGCGATTCATCGCCCGAGTTTGCCAGGTAGGCTATGCCATCCCAGGCGTGGTAATTGCCCTCAGTCTGGTCCTGCTGGTTAACCGGGCGCTGCCTTTTTTGTATGCCACGCCGTTTATTGTGGTGATTGCTTATGTTTTACGGCATGTACCCCAGGCAGTACGCGCCAGTGAAGCGGCGCTGAATCAGGTGTCGCCGACTCTGGAAGAAGCCGCACGCGTCTCAGGTCGAACGCCTGTCCAGGCCTTCGTACAGGTAAGCTTCCCGCTGATTCTTCCAGGTTTGTTGGCGGGCGGGGCGCTTGTTTTCCTGACCTCTCTCAAAGAACTGCCCGCAACCCTATTGCTGCGCCCGGCAGGGTTTGACACTCTGGCAGTACGGGTGTGGGTGTGGGCCAGTGATGGTTTCTATGTTCAGGCGGCGCCTGCTGCGCTGTTCCTGGTGCTGATTTCGGCCGTGCCGCTCTCCTTTTTACTCCGCAGGGAACAAATCTTCAAATGATTGCACTCGACGTTCAACATCTCAGCAAGCGATTTTATTCCGGCCAAACCCCGGCTGTTTTTGATGTCTCTTTTACCGTGCAGCAGGGTGAAATCATCGTTCTGGTTGGGCCAAGCGGTTGCGGTAAGACAACAACTCTGCGATTGATCGCCGGACTGGAACGCCCGGATGCGGGAGAAATCTATCTTGGCGGGCAGATCGCTGCATCACAGGGGACCTTCCTTCCCCCGGAGCAGCGTGGGATCGGCATGGTATTTCAGGACCATGCCCTTTTCCCGCACCTGAACGTTTATGACAACATTGCATTTGGCTTGCGCGGGAAACCTTCCGCTGAGATTCGGCAAACTGTGCGTGAATTGTTAAATATGGTCGGGCTGGAACCGCTGGCGAAGCGCTTTCCGCACGCACTTTCTGGCGGCGAACGCCAGCGCGTAGCTTTAGCCCGCGCCCTGGCGCCCCACCCGGTGCTGGTATTGATGGATGAGCCATTCAGCAGCCTGGATACCGACCTGCGCCTGGAAATGCGCGAGCAAGTGCGCAGCTTGTTGAAAGCGATGAATGCTTCGGTTGTATTTGTCACCCACGACCAGGAGGAGGCCCTTTATATGGGCGACCGGCTGGCGGTTTTCCAGAAAGGGCGGCTGGAACAACTGGGAACGCCCGAGCAGGTTTTTCAAAACTCGGCAACCCGGTTTGTGGCTGAATTTATGGGCAACAGCGCCTTTTTGAGCGGTGAAGTCATTCCAGGCGGAATCCAGACGGAGGTTGGCCTGCTATCCCAACCAGTTAACCTGCCAACCGGTTCGCAGGTTGAATTGGCAGTCCGGGTGGATGATCTTGATTTTTATCCCGATCCAGCCGGCAACGCTGTGATTGTTGAACGCATCTTTCGCGGCGTGCAGAATGTTTACCGCCTGCGATTGGATTCCGGCCTGACCCTGCAGGCGTTCAAAGAGCATATCACGATGCTACCAGTCGGGCAGCGCATTCAGGCCAAATTGAATCCTGGTCATCCGTTGAATGTTTTTCCGGCTTCGCATTAGGTCTGCTTTGTAAATTTTTTACCCCAGGTAAGTTTTACACCTGGGTTTTCCTGGTCTGGTAGTATCATTTAAATTTACCTGGCCGAAATCCAAACCGCGAGAACTGTTTGGGGGTTATCATTCATTAATTCTCTCGGAGATCTATATGCCTGAAAAATCCTTCCGTCTTTACCCATACCGCTGGGTGGTGCTGGCAGTTTTTATGTTCACCAACCTGA
>CALMGN010000251.1 GCA_937863605.1 uncultured Anaerolineaceae bacterium | reverse complement strand
GGCCCGGAGGTGGACGTCATGGAGCGCAGACCGGCCCAGCCAGCCCCAACTGCCATACCAATGGCAGCCAGTTCATCCTCTGCCTGGATTACGGCGTACGTGGCTTTTCCCGTCGCAGGGTCATTCCGCAGCTCTGGTAAATATTCGATCACTGTTTCTGCCAGACTGGATGCGGGCGTGATGGGATACCAGGCTGTAAATTGGACGCCGCCGTATATGGAACCCAGCGCTGAGGCGGTGTTGCCATCCACCATGATGTAATCCTTGAGCGGCTTCATTTTTTCAACGAAGTACGGGTCGCGCTTTTCAAGATTTTCCGCTGCCCATTTAGCTGCGCTTTGGATAATCGCCCAGTTTGAATCAACCGCTTTCTTCTTGCCCTTAAAGTGGTAATTCAAGGTCTCATAAATGACATCCATGTCAATCCCGACCATTTGCGCGACGATGCCAACATAGACCATGTTGGCTACATAATCGCGCAGATTGGGCTGCACATCAGCTTCTTTGATCAATTTGCGCACCGGCATTGGATAAGCGACGATATCCTCGCGGGTCAGAGCTATTTTGATATCATCCGCATAAAATAAAACCGCACCGGGAACCATGAAATCCAGTTCTGCGCTAATGGTTGCCGGGTTCATGGCTACCACAATGTCGTCTTTTTCGACGCGCGCCATATAGCCTTTTTTGCTCAACCGGATTGAATACCAGGTGGGCAGCCCCTGGATGTTGGACGGAAAAATATTTTTGCCATTGACCGGAATCCCCATGCGGAACAGCGACCGCAGCAAAATGGTGTTAGCAGTTGCGCTTCCGGAACCGTTGATGGTGCTAAAGGTCATGCAAAAATCGTTGACGATCTTTTTTCCCGCGTTTTTTTGGTTTTTTACTGCAGCAGGCTGTAACTGAGACATAGATACTCCTTGACAGTTGATGCGCTGATGTGAGCCGTTATTCAAATGCCTGTGTCACAGGCTTTTTCTCGCGCTGATAGATCAAATCCATATGTTCCATCAGTGCTTCATATCCAACCGTGACGTTGCGATTGCAGATAGCCTCGACCATGCGGGAGTGATAATCCCACACGCGCTCATGGTAATCCAGGTCGGAATAAACATTCAGGCCAAACGCTTCGTACTCTTCCCAATAGGCCTCTAAAAGCCCGATAACAAACGGGTTGTTTATCCGTTTGTAAATCGCCAGATGCAGGGCGCGGTGCTCGGCATGCGGAATTTGAACCGGCTGGCCGTGCAATTTTTCACGCGCGCGCATGATCAGGCTGCGCAATTCGGTATGATCGCTTTCGTTCAGGGATTGCACCGCCTGCGCCCAGTAAGCCGCTTCGATGTGATTGCGCAGATCCGAGTAGTCTTTGAATGCCTCTGGCAGGACCACCAGTCCATAATTCAGACTCTGGACGACTGCCGGGCGGAAGGTGTAAGGCAGTTTGCGAATTCCGGTGCGCGGCCGGGCTTCGACCAGCCCCATGACTTTAGCCACTTCGAGCTGTTCGCGTAAACTGGCCACGCTGATACCCAGTTCATGGCTCAACTCAGCCAGCGGTGGAATCCGGTCACCCTGACCGTTTGCATCATTGCAGGCCAAATAACACAAGAATTCGGATAACCGGTCAGAGGGAATTTTATCGCGCAGCATTTGAAACTCAGATCAGAAGCATAATCATTTGATTAATCTGATTATTCAGATGATAAGAGTATAGCACGCAGATTTCCCTCAGTCAAGCCTGACCTTTGTACCGTTTCAACAGGAATATTTACGTTGTTTTAAACCCGGAAAACATCTCCCAACTCGCTGAGTGCCAGCCCAAGTCGGGTGCCACCCCAGGTGATCAGGCTGCCATCAAAGATGACGATCCTACCCTGTTCCACGGCCGGAGTTCCAGCTAAGTTCGTAAGAATTTCCACTACGTTGTGCTGGCTATACGCAAATGGCTCGTCGGGCACCAGGATGATCTCGGGTTGAGCAGCGATGATTTCGGCTTTGGTCACCCGCGGGTAGCGCTTGTCGTAGCCGCCTTCCTCGGTCGGAAGGGTAAGATCCAGGTCAGCCGCCAGTGGGTTGCGCCGTTGGCGTTGCGCGAAGCAGTTCACTCCGCCCAGCAGCCGTAACAAGTCGCTGCTGAAGGTATCCTGATTAAACGTCATCCACCAGGGTGTACCGGCTGCTTGTCCTTCCCATATCGGGCAAAAATAACGCACGCCACTTCCTTCCACCCCGGATTCCTCCGCCATTTCCACGGCAGTTTCTAAGAGACGCATGCGGATCAGTGCCTGGTGGCTCCGGCCAAGGTAGGCCAGGGCCCATAAATCCCGCAGCACATCGCGCACCGTGAGTGGAAATGGAGCCCAAACCGGAATCTGCTCCGCCAGCCTCAGCACAGCTTCCCGATCATTTTCCTCGCGGTTGGCGATCACCAGATCCGGACGCAGCGCCTGTATTTGAGCTATGTCCAGGGTTTTCGGCCCGCCAATCCGGTTGATTCCGTCCAGGTTACCCTCGGGCCGGGTGCAATAATCACTGACGCCCACCACTGCCCCACCCAGCCCCAGATCAAACAGGCTCTCGGTCACCGATGGGACCAGCGAGACGATACGCTCCGGGATGCGGTTCAGATCGGTCAGCGAGTCCAGCAGCGGCATTATTGTTCTCCTGTCAACTTTTCCAGCATCGAAAGAGCGGCTTGGGTCATAATTGCCGCAGCCAATGGCAGAGCGTCCTCATCGATATCAAATTTGGGATGGTGGTGTCCAAAGCGTTTCGCCGGATCCTTTTGTCCACTTCCGACAAAAAAGAAACAGCCTGGCACCGCCTGGAGAAATAACGACATATCCTCCGAAGCCGTTGATCGGTGAGTTGAGTCAAGGACAATTCCCGGCTCTATCGAAAATGCTGCCATTTGCACCGCCTCAACGACCTCAACCGCGTTAACTACTGCAGGCGTGAGTTCAATGACTTCAATCTTAGCCTGGCAGCCCAGGGATGCACTGACCCCTTCAATAACAGCCCGCATCCGTTGGAGGACCAGTTCATGCAATTCGGTTTCAAATGTTCGCACCGTACCACTCAGAGCGACTTCATCCGGGATAATATTAAACGAAGTCCCGCCCTGAAATTGGGTCACACTGATCACGGCCGACTGCAGCGGTGAGACATTGCGCGAGACCACGCTTTGCAGCGCGTTGACCACCATCGCCCCGGCCAGCAGCGGGTCAGCGGTATTTTGCGGCAAAGCGCCGTGACCACCCTTCCCGCTAATCTTGACGTTAAATATGTCCGCGCTGGCCATAAATGGTCCGGCCGTTATGGCAGCCCAACCGACAGGCTCCCCATTCCATAAATGCAATCCAAGTGCGGCGTTTGGTCGCGGATTTTGCAGTACGCCGTCATTAATCATGGCCGCGGCGCCGCCAAGTCCTTCTTCGGCCGGTTGAAACACCAGTTTGATTGTCCCCTGAATGGAATCTACCTGCTCAACCAGTAGGTTCGCCACTGTAAGTCCAACCGCCACATGGCCGTCATGCCCGCAGGCATGCATCACGCCAGAAGTGATTGAGGCGTATTCAGCCCCAGTATCCTCTTGAATTGGCAGCGCATCCATGTCAAAGCGCAGCAGGATGCACGGACCTGGCTTTTTGCCTTTCAGGGTGCCTACCACGCCGGTTTTCCCAACGCCCTGCTGCACGCGATACCCCAACCGCTGCAATTCCGACGCAACCATGGCAGCCGTCCGCACTTCCTGAAAGCCAAGTTCAGGGTGTTTGTGCAAATCACGCCGCCACCCTACGGTACTGTCTTTGAGTTCTTGGGCACGGGCAAGGATCGGGTGCATGTTTGGCTCCCTGGCTGGTCTAATTAAAATATGATTCGGCGGAAATGTTCCAGAAACTGCGGATGTTCGTCGCTGCTTTCGGGTGTTCGGCGGCTCCATAAATTGTTGCGCAGAACTTCCTCATCCGTGATCTGGCTTTTGTGATGCTTAAGCGCCTCGAACTTCAAGTTCCAGGTGGAGGTCACATCCAGGCTGATATCCGCTGCAATCGGCAGCGACAGCCATAATTCCTTAACGGGGTGCGCTTCCAGGCCTTCTTTACGCAATTCAGGGAAGAAAAGCGGGTTACTGACAGCTGGAAATACTGCGTCCACCACAATTTGACCGGCCGCACGGTGGTCGGGATGGTTAATCCGGTTGGCGCGGTAAAAGTAGTTAGTCGGGTCGCAGGATACGACGATATCCGGCTTCAGGGTGCGAATCACCCGCACCACCTCCCGCCGGACGTTGATATCCGGGGTCAAATAGCCGTCTTCGTAATTCAGAAACTGAACAGAATGCACGCCAAGAATAGCTGCTGCCGCTTTTTGCTCGCCCTCGCGCAATTTTCCAAGTTCAGTTGGGTCAACAATCCGCCCATTTACCCCTTTGTCGCCGCGCGTGAACAGACAGTAGTCTACCTGGTGTCCCATTCCAGTCCAGCGGGCAATACTGCCTCCCAGGAAAAACTCGGGGTCATCCGGATGCGCTAAAAAAACCAGAATCTTTTGTGGAGTAACCCACCCTTCAGTTTCGCCGACCGCCACGCCTGCGCCTCCCCTGCCGGTTACCGTGCTGCTGCGGATTAAAGGGTTGGGACTCACTGGCCGGGGGCTGACCTTCGCTGGGTATTTGAGGTTTTGCCTGGGCGGGTGGCTGGTCTTCATGTTCCACGACCTCATCTTCCACGGCATCTACCGCGGTTGATTCGGGTGTGCCGGCCAATTCAGCTCGGGTAAACTCACGTATGCCTACCTCGGGAATTTCGACCCGCACCTTACCCTGCAATGGTGAAACATCCAGCACTTTGCCCTCGCCAGCCGGTGTTACCACCCGTTTGCCGCGTTTCGGCAGGCCCTTGCGCAGTTCGGTATAAGTGTCATATTCGTAAATCAGGCAGCAGCGCAGCCGGCCGCACATGCCAGTGATCTCGGTAGGGCTCAGAGATATCCCCTGTTCCTTGGCCATGCGGATCGAGATGGAGCTGAAATCCGTCAGGAAAGCTGAACAACAGCGTTTTTCCAGACCACAGGCGCCCATTCCGCCAATGATTTTAGCCACATCCCGCGGGCCAATCTGCCGCATTTCCACCTGTGTCGGGGTGTAGATCTTTTGCATATCCTGGCGTAATGATTTCAGGTCAACTTTGTCTTCACTGTCGGTGGAGAACATGATCGCCAACCGCGATCCGTCGAAGCTGTATTCAGCCGAGACCATCTTGACGTTATATAACCTGAGTTCTTCAGCCCGTTTGCGGGCAACCTCAACCACGTCTAACTC
>CALMGN010000250.1 GCA_937863605.1 uncultured Anaerolineaceae bacterium | reverse complement strand
ACCCCGTCCACATACCAGGGGACCTGGTAGATCAATTTTTTAATGCCGTGTTTCTCGATGGTATAGATATTGGGCTTTTCATTGGCGAACATCTCACGCAACTTAGCGACCGACTCCTCGGAATGGCAGCCCCATAAATTAGTACCGATCAGTTTTTCGCCGCCCTCGCGGGCTAAAGTTTGGATGGATTTGTCATTCATTTCAAGAACGATGCCATCGCGGTCGCAGACTATTACTGCGCCGGGGAAACCCTTGATCCAGGCGTGTTTTTCCAAATTACCCTCCAGGAGGACGATGCCGCGAGTTCAAAGCCGCGGTGTGACCATTCGCAAAATTGATTCTACACCATGGAAGCCATCAGTATGTACTCAAACAGGCAGCAATTTATCACCTGGGCGAGCCAGCTCGCTAAATTGGTTTTGTGATATGATCGGCTTGAAACAATGATCTCCGATCCTTCAGTCTTGTCATCCTGTATCATCTGGAATCCGCTGGCGCGACTTGATCGAAACCCTCAATGAACCTATAGCCATTTTTCTGGTGATCATGGCGGTGATCCTCATCACCCCCATCTTGTCGGAAAAGATACGTTTGCCGGGGATTGTCGGAATCATTCTAGGGGGAATGATCGTTGGGCCGCATGGCATCAACCTGCTGAAAATCGAAGGTCCGATTGAATTTTTAGCTACAGCCGGGCTGGTGTATTTGATGTTCAGCGCCGGTCTTGAGGTTGATATTCGGACGTTCAAGCGCGTGCGTGGAAGGGCGTTGGTCTTTGGGGCGTTGACGTACCTGGTACCACAGGTTCTCGGTATCTGGCTGGGACGGTTGCTCGGGTTAAGCTGGTTGGGGTCGGTGCTGATCGGGTCTGCGTTTTCGTCCCACACCTTGATCGCGTTTCCGATCGTCACCCGCCTGGGGGTGGCGCGCAATGAGGCCGTGGCGGTGACTGCCGGCGCGACCGTCTTGACGGACATCAGCGCATTCCTGGTGCTGGCGGTGGTCCTCGGCGTGCAGGCACAAAACCTGGAAGCCGGCTTCTTTATTCAACTCATCGGGCTGCTGGTGGTTTACACGCTGCTGCTGCTATTTGGCCTGCCGCGGATTGGAAAATTCTTCTTCCGGCGGTTCACGGGCCGCGCAGTCGAATTCCAGTTTGTGCTGGTAATCCTGTTCGTCTCGGCTCTGGTTGCCATGAAAATCGGCGTCCATGAGGTGGTTGGGGCGTTTTTAGCCGGGCTGGCGATCAATGCCACGCTGCCGCACCGCAGCCCGGTCATCGGGCACGTGCTTTTTATCGGCGAATCCCTTTTTATTCCAGTGTTTCTGCTTTACTCTGGCATGATGACCGACCCGCTAGTCTTTCTAAACGGTTGGGAAACGGTTGCGATTGGCATAGGCGTCACCGCGGTAGCGTATGTCTCCAAATTTGTAGCTGCCTGGATTACTGCCCGCATTTTCCATTACAGCCGGGCCGAATTTTGGACTGCTTTTGGACTTTCTCACGCGCAGGCGGCGGTGACCATCCCCACCCTGGTGATTGGGCTGGAAATCGGGCTTTTCTCAACCGAATTATTTAACGCCGCCATTCTGATGATCCTGTTCACATCCATCACGTCGCCGCTGGTGGTGCAGCATTTTGCCCCCCGGTTGGCCAACGGGCATGCCGAAGAGGACCACTCCCTGCTTTTCAGCCGAATATTAGTGCCCATTGCCAACCCGCAGACGCAGGAGTACCTGGTGACACTTGGAGGTTTATTGGCAACGGCGCACCATGGCGAGTTGATGGTGCTGAATGTGGCCCGTGAGTCAAACGCCAGAGTAGTGGACTTGAACGTTCAACGTGAACTACTTGCCAAGGTGCCGACCATTTTAGATGACCCCGAGGTCAATCTGCGGCTGCTACCGCGGGTGGATAGCTCTTACTCCAAGGGCATTTTGCATGCTGCGATGGAGAATGACGCTTCCATCATATTAATAGGGTGGCGCGGTAAAGCTACCCTGCAACAGAGTCTGATGGGCACCATCCTGGACGAGGTGATCTGGGGCTCACACCTGCCCGTGCTGATCGGAAAGCTATCGATCCCCATTAATAGCATTCAGCGGGTAGTGGTCGTCATTCCATCCGATAGCCTCCTGTCGGTAACCATTGGCCGTACCCTGGAATTGGTAAAGACCCTATCGAAAGCGGTCAATGTGCCGATGGTGATGCTTGTAGACCGAAGTTACCTGGAAAAAATGACTGAACTCGCAACGTCCATCGTAGTGAACCAACCGATAGAGATCCAGCCGATTGAGGGCAACCTGCTGCGTTTTGTCCTGCAGCAAGTGAATGAGGCGGACCTGATCGTGGTTCCCAGCAGCGGGTCGCGCAAAATCTTTCAGTCCAAACTCGGCGACCTGCCGGAGCGGCTGACGCAGACGGTCGCTGGCAATGTGATGGTACTGCACTACCCGCAATAAGCTGATATTGTTGAATCAATCGATCCAATCAATTCTATGTTATTCGAGGATGGCAGCCCGTAATTCTTTGACCATTTCGCCGAATTGGGCGGTGTAGCGCATTTCCTCGCAGCGCGGGCGTTCCAGGGAGACCGGGTAATCCAAAGCCAGCT
>CALMGN010000249.1 GCA_937863605.1 uncultured Anaerolineaceae bacterium | reverse complement strand
GCGCGCCGGTCTGCGTCCGAAGCGTCGGGCAAGGGAGAAAAGCGGGCTGAATGCAATCCGGGGGCGCCGTGGAGCGCGTCCACTTCCAGGCCCGAATCATCTGCCAGAGTCAGCAGGCCGCTGGCCTGGCAGTAAGCCCGCGCCTTCAAGGCGGCATTTTCAGCGTACGTGGCGCCAGATTCTTCCACCTGGAGTGCCAGACCAAGGTCGGTAGGCAGCACCAGATCGACCGGCAGGCCGGCAAGCACTGCCTGAATTTCACGCAATTTTCCCCGGTTAGAACTGGCGATCAATAAACGCACGGCTGAATTCCTTTAATATTTATAAAATTAATCTTAATTAATTGACATGTCCGAATCGCTATGCTATAATTTCCGTATTCGGTATTATAACGACAAACCAGTTCCAGTGACTCTTCCCCGTTATCCGCTCCGCATTAATGTTGGCTTTTTAGTTCACCAGTCAATTGGCACCAGCCACGATTTTAGTTTTGATTTTCCGGCGGTCCAATTATCTTCTGACTTTGAACTAACGCAGTTTAACGGGACGGCTCGCATCGGCCGCACGCCGCAAGGTCTGCTGGTAGAGGCAGACTTTTCCGGGAATCTCCTACTCGAATGCGTGCGCTGCCTGGACGAGTACCATCAGGTTATTTCCGCCAATTTTGCAGAACTGTTCACTTTTCGTTACCGCCGTGATGCAGAATCGGAACTGTTTGTACCCGAAGACGGACACATTGATCTGGCGCCGCTGGCCCGGGATTACCTGCTCCTTGAGCAGCCGATCAAACCCATTTGCCGGCCGGATTGCAAGGGTCTTTGCTCCTACTGCGGGGTTAACCTCAACGAAACGGTTTGCGAACACCAGACCCAGCCCGTCGAAGAATAACCAACCGAATCCAGCCTCAGGGGATTTCCAATTATACCCAACCAACTAAAGACTCCAGGTGGTAAAGCCGGCCCGTGATGACCAAACGGGAAAATGCCGCGACCCAGGCGGTGCAGTTTCTGGATTCCAGAACGCAATCTAGTTTAAGAAGCACTATCTAATCGGTATTCATGTGGGGGTTCACATTAGAGGAGGGCGGTAGTGACAAATCCGGGTAGGCCTAAACGAAGTTCCGAAATTCTCAGTATGCTCTTAGAGAAAGCCGATGTTCAGGGTTACCTGACCACCGATGACCTTATCGAAGTTTATCCGGATGTCAGCCAGGATGCCGAGCGGCTGCAGGCGGTGGTAATCGCGCTGCGCCGCCGCGGGGTGGATTTCCTCGACCACGAAGCCGAAGCCTCTTTTAAAGATGACGATCCCTTGATCGATGCAGAGTCGGACATGGAGCCGTTTACCAGCATCGAATCGATTTCCAGTGACGACACGATCGGCCTGTACCTGAAAGAAATGTCGCGCGTGGCGCTGCTCTCCTGTGAAGAAGAATTGGATTTAGCCCGCCGCATCGAGCGCGGGCGTTATGCGCACCGTGCAGCGGAACGCCTCAATGAGCGCGTTTCAGCGGGGCGCCGGCAGGAGTTGGACCAGCAGTCTGCGGATGGTCAGCTGGCGCGCGAGCACCTGATCAAGGCCAATACACGCCTGGTAGTCAGCATTGCCAAACGGTATATCGGGCGCGGCGTTCCCTTTCTGGACTTGATTCAAGAAGGCAACCTTGGCTTGATGAAAGCGGTTGAAAAATACGAATACCGCCGTGGTTTTCGCTTCTCCACCTATGCCACCTGGTGGATCCGCCAGACCATCACCCGCTCGATCGCCGACCAGGGCCGCACCATCCGCGTGCCGGTGCACATGGTTGACCGCATCCGCCAGTTGTACCGGCTGACTCATGAGTTGGAGCAAAAACTGGGGCGTATTCCCAACACCGAAGAACTGGCAACCGAGATGAATGTGCCGGTCAACAAGGTGGATTGGATGCTGCGGGTATCCTGGTTGCCGCTCTCGCTGGAGAGCCCGATCAACGACGACGAGGAAGATTCAGAACTGGGCATGTTTGTCGAAGATCAGTTGTCTCCTTCTCCCATCCAGAGCGCTTACACCAAAATGCTGCGCGAGAAGATCGAAGCCGTGCTGGAGACTCTGCCGCCGCGTGAAGCGCGCATCCTGCGGCTGCGTTTTGGACTGGAAAACGGCCATACCTACACCCTGGAGGAAGTTGGCCAGAAATTTGGCCTGACCCGCGAACGCATCCGCCAGATTGAAAGCAAAGCGCTGCGCCGGCTGCGCCATCCGCGCCGCTCGCGCCAGCTGAAAGAGTATTTATAGCCACTGGCAACCTCAAGGATGGATAAAAAGCCAGCAGATCCTGCTGGCTTTTTTCACTAACTGTCAAGTATTGGTAAAATAGGTGTAGGAGCTGTCCTAATCCCGCTTATGAACATCACCCCGACCGATATCCCCGGCCTGTTCATCATTGAACCCCAAATCTTCGGTGACGACCGCGGTTTCTTCATGGAAACGTACCAGAAGCGCATCTTCGCTGAGGCTGGGCTGCCAACCGACTTTGCCCAGGATAACCATTCTGGCAGCCGCAAAGGCATCCTGCGCGGGCTGCATTACCAGGTGGTTATGCCGCAGGGTAAACTGGTGCGGGTGGTGGTTGGCGAGGTGTTCGACGTGGCCGTTGACTTGCGCCGGTCATCCCCGAATTTTGGCCGCTGGGTAGGCTTGCACCTTTCAGCGGAGAACAAGCGCATGTTTTGGGTCCCGCCCGGGTTTGGTCACGGTTATTATGTGTTGAGCGATTGGGCCGAGTTTGTTTACAAAGCCACCGATTTTTACGCACCCGAATGGGAGCGCACCATCCTGTGGAATGACCCGCAGATTGGCATTGATTGGCCGCTGGTGGACGGTCAACCACCGGTGGTGTCTGCCAAGGATGCCGCTGGCAAACCCTTGAGCCAGGCTGAGACTTTTGACTAGAGCAAATTTGGAGACTGGATGAAAAATATTTTGGTCACCGGCGGCGCCGGGTTTATCGGGTCTAATTTTGTGCGCTACCTCCTGCAGAACGAGCCCGATGTGCGCGTGGTCAACCTGGACGCGCTGACCTATGCCGGCAGCCGGGAAAATTTACAGGATTTGCCGTCAGCCGAGCGCCACAACTTTGTCCATGGTGATATCTGTGACCGCGTGCTGGTGGATGACTTGCTGCGGCGCTACATCATCGACACCATCGTCCATTTTGCCGCCGAGACCCATGTGGACCGGTCGATTGTTGACCCGGGAACTTTCATCCAGACCAACGTGGTGGGTACATTTACCTTGTTGGAAGCCGCTCGCAGTGCCTGGGTGGTTGAAAAGATGCTGCCGCTGGAGCAGGTGCGTTTTCACCACGTCT
>CALMGN010000248.1 GCA_937863605.1 uncultured Anaerolineaceae bacterium | reverse complement strand
CGTGTCACCGGCAGTGCGGAACGGTCAAGACCGTTCCCTACAAAAACCTTCGTGAACTTCGTGTCCTTCGCGGTCTTCGCGTTTTAAATGTTGAAAGCCGGTGGGCATAGGCTGCCCCGGTCGGGCAGTGCGGAACGGTCAAGACCGTTCCCTACAAAGGCAAGGCGGGAATTGGACCCGTATGTCGAGCGGTTCCAATCCGATCGGGTGTATGATTTTATGTAGGTCGACGCGGAATATTTTGGACATAATCGACCGGTCAGCTTTAAACACTTGGCAAGGTGACTTGTAAATTATAGTCAGAACAGCCAGGGTAAGACCGTACGGAAGGGAGGATGGTATCATGGACTCGGACAGCGCGTTTCAGGCACTGAGGAGCGAAATCAAAGCAGCTTTAAAACAAATCCAGGCGGATGGCAGCGAGGTATTCCTTAAAGGGAATTATGATGATGCCAAAAAGCTGGCGGATCGGGCTGAACAATTAGAGGGGTTTCTAAAGAACCTTAACCAGATGCAGCGGGAATGGAAAGGGTTGATGACCCAGCCGGCGTTGCCGGGGATGGTGGCGGGTAAACGGAGGAAAGCAAGCCGGGTGATGCCCCGGTTAAAAACGCATGCGAAATATTTTCGCGTTCCGATTTTGAGAGCCCTGTTAGAGATGGGCGGGAGCGGTAAAACCGCCGCAGTGGTTGACCGGGTTGGCGAAATGCTGACTGGACGGTTAAATGATTATGATCACGAGAAATTGGCGAGCGGGCATGAGTTGAGGTGGCGCAATACCGCCGGGTGGGTCAGGAATACCATGAAAAATGAAGGCCTGATCAGTGGCCAGTCAAGCAATGGAATCTGGGAAATCACTCCGGCCGGGATTGAATACCTGAAGATTCAAGAGGATTAAATCGGCGCAAGACGGCTGCCCCGGTGGGGTAGGGCGGAATGGGAATGTTGGAACGACAGGAGCGGCGGGAGGCGGACACATAGGTCCGCCCCTACGGCCGCTATGCGGTTTGATATTGAATGCTGTGTACAACCCCCCAAAAATCCAAACCGTGGATTTTAGGGGAGGCTAATACCGTGACACGTGACTCGTCCCTAGGCTTCGAGCAGCGCCGGGTCGGGGGACTGGATGGGCATGAGCATGCGCTCGACGGTCAGCGGCTCTGCAGTGAGACCGGGCGGGGGCGCGCCGTCCGCCAGTAGGCCGGTTAGCTGGTCAAAGGGGATGGTGACGCGCTGGACGCCCGCCGCGTAAGCGCTGACCTGGTACACATCGAAGATCAAGGTCAGGCCGTGGGGGTTGACCACCCAATTCTGGAAACTCTCAGCGGTCGGGGCGATGCCCTCGTCCAACAGCAGGGTGCCGCGCTCGCGCAGCTGACCGGTTGCCAGCTCGGACAGGCGGTCAAGGTAGGCGGCGCCGGGAGCGAACAGGTCGGCCAGGGCCAGCGGTTGGCCGGATTCGAGCGAGAAGGTGACCGTCAGAGTGGAGGGCAGGGGGTGGGCAGCGCCGGCGCGATAAACCGAGAGGTCCATCTCCAGGCTGACCAGCGAGCGGGTGGCGGTGTGGATCTGGTAGCCCGAGAGGAAAGTGGACGGGTGGGAAAAGCCAAAGCGCTCGCCGCGCAAGGAGGCCAGATCAACTTTGAAGAGGGCCAGTGCCTGCAGCAGCTGCCCCTCGACAGCCTGGTTAAAGGCGAAGGTAGTTTCGGCGGAGTAGCCTTCGGCCAGGTAGGGATAGTTGGAGAAGACGTAGTAGTTGGGGCGCTGCTGCTCCTCGGTCAACGTGCGCAGGAGCAGGCTGCCGTGCGTTGGCTGTCCTGGATCCGTTGGCTGTCCTGGCTCCGTTGGTTGGACTGGCTCCGTTGGCTGCCCTTCGACAGGCTCAGGGAGCGGTCGAAGCCCGCCAGTCTCTGGTACTGAAGCCGTTGGCTGCACAGGATCCGTTGGCTGTCCTGGATCCGTTGGCTGCCCCGTTGGCTGCCCCGTTGGCTGCCCTTCGACAGGCTCAGGTAGCGGTCGAAGCCCGCCAGGTTCAGTGACCGCTGGGAGCGGCAAGGCGCAGGCGGTGAGCCATCCCAGCAGAATCAGCCCCAGGACAAACCGCAATTTGATCACCACGCCTCCGATCCGCACAAATAATGAGACCAATTTCGTCACAGTTTATCACAGAAGGTAAATCGGGGCAAAAATGGCGATTTTAAGCCCAAAAATCGATTGCTATGCGAAGTATTTATGCTTTTTAATCCCCATAATAGGGGAGGGGGAAAGGAGGCGTGGTTTATTGGAAGAAACAAAAACCGGAGTTAATTCTCGAAACTATTAACTATGCGACAAAACCAAGAGGTGTTTCACGTGTCAAGTGCCGTGTGTTAAGCGTCTTCGCGTCCTTAGCGATCTTAGCGTACTTCGCGTTTAAATGTTGAATGCCGGTCTTTTTAGAAATCCGCACCAGGGCAGAGGCGGTCAATGCCGTGGCACATGACAGGTGGCCTTACATGACAAACAACACCCGCTCGTGACCGGAGAGGACGCCGTAGATGCTGTCCATTTGCTCGCGCGATTGGGCAAAAAATTCAATGTGCACTGCCAGGTATTTGCCGCCGCCGCTGGGACGCGCCTCCAGCTGCTCGGGCAGCAATTCGGGGATGAACGGCAGCAGGCGCTCCAACAGGAAGTCGGCAAAGTCGTCGTCATTACGGCCGACCACCCGCAGTCGGAAAAATGTCGGAAACTCCATGCCAGCTGGTTCAGGCATAATCATCACCCTTTCAGTGGGGGATATTATAATCGGAAGGGGAGTGCTTCGTGTCAGGTGCCAGGTAATTGCCTCGCCCCCATGGGGGAGAGGTTAGGTGAGGGGGCCGACAATTGACACGATCAAAACACACCTCCTCCCAACCTCCCCCATTTTCTCACGAAAATAGGGGAGGAAAATGAGACTTAACCCATGACACCCATAACCACTTCCGAAATCCACATCTATACCGACGGCGCCAGTCTGGGTAACCCAGGGCCGGGCGGCTGGGCGGCGCTGGTTCGCAGCGGCGGCCGGACGCGCGAGCTTTCCGGCGGCTTCCGGCTGACGACCAACAACCGCATGGAATTGTACGCAGCCATCGCGGCGCTCGAGTCGCTGGACGGGCCGGCCAACGTCCGGCTGACGTCCGATTCGCGCTACCTGGTGGAGGGCATCACCCGCGGCTGGGCCGAGCAGTGGCGCGCCAAAGGCTGGCGGCAGACCAGGAACCGTCCGACCCCCAACGCCGACCTGTGGGCCCGGCTGCTGACGGCGGCAGCCCGGCATACCGTCCACTGGGAGTGGGTGCGCGGTCACGCCGGCCACCGTGAAAACGAACGAGCCGACCAGTTGGCGCAGCGTGCAGCAGTCCGCAAAGATCTGCCGGCTGACTCCGGTTACGAAACCAGCCTGGAATCGGGCGCGGGTCGGACTGGGGACGCATCCACAAGCCCGCCAGGCCAGCCAGGGCTGTTTGCTGCGGGCGGGAGCGCTCAGGAGGGATTGCTGCCCCCTGAAACGCCCGAGACGCCCGCAGCGCCGCGCAAAGCTCGCGATATCACCCGCACCGGGCAGCCCTGCCGCAAGTGCGGCACGCCGGTCGTCAGGCAAACCCCCAGTCGAAAAATCAAGCCCGGCCAGACGTATTATTACGCCTGGTATTTGATCTGCCCGAATTGTAAAACGATGTATTTGGTGGACGAGGCCAGGCGCGCGGTGTAAGGGCGGACGCACGCCATGCGGACACCCGGTCAGGGCGGACACACGGGTCCGCCCCTACGGATTGGTTATCATCCCATGAGGACAGACACGCGGGTCCGCCCGGTAATAATAAAAACGGTTGATCAAACCGCCAAATTATCCCCTTTCTCTGCATCCATCAAGCGAAAACTACCGCCGGCCGGCAGATCCAGCCGGTACAGGTCGCGGGTGATGGCATGCAGCGCCGTTTCCACCCGGTCAGCCACCGGTTCGCCAGCCGATTTGAGCGCCTCGTGGGTGCGCAGCACGCGCGTCAATCGCAGCAGGGCGTCACAAACCGCGCCAAGGATGATCAGCGCGTCTTCCAGGGTTTCAGGACCGGATTGCGGCAGGGCTACCGTGATCATGGTCTCGTGCAGCCGGTTGAGATCCTGGTCCAATTCGGACTTGCGCGGCCGGTGAGGCGGGATGGGGTGTACGGGTTGCTGGATGCCGTCATAGGGCGGCGGGAGGATGGGTATTTTTGGTTTCATTTCTGCTCCTTGTGTCATGAATAAAACGCTGGAAAGATTATAGAACATTTGTCCAGTGCAATTCAATATGTCAAAAGGTGCAATTGCTCAGGCGTGGGGGTGAAGGGTTTTTGGCACTTTAGGCGTGCGGAAATTGGGTAAATGATTTGGCGTAAGCGGACCTCGTAGCGGCCCTCGTAGGTTGGGTTGAGCGAAATCAAACGATCCGCTGATCTTTAGTTCGGTAAACGAAACCCAACAACCGCTGAATCGCTCAACCTGACTTATGCAATGTTTCGACCCTTCGACAAGCTCAGGGATCGAATCTGCTGACTGGCCTCATCCCGTTGGCTGAGCCTACCTGCACAGTAGTAGCCCTCGTAGGTTGGGTTGAGCGAAATCAAACGATCTGCTGATTATTCGTTCGGTAAGCGAAACCCAACATTCGAACATGCATATCAATGTTGGGTTTCGCTTGCGTCCAAACGGATTAAATACCTGAACTGGCTCGCTCAACCCAACCTACGGGGCTGTAAGGAGTGCGACCCGCCCTGCCCGGCTATCAAAATTAATACGCGAATCATCGTAGCGGCACGGGGATTGCTGGCAGTCCGTCCTGTCTTTCCTTTAACCCCGTGCCAAATGTTTAATCTGTGCCCATCCGTAGGGGCGGACCCATGGGTCCGCCCGTATTGCTCTTTCGTAGGTTGGGTTGAGCGAAATCGAACGATCCGCTGATTATTCGTTCGGTAAGCGAAACCCAACAACCGTTGAATCGCTCAACCTAACTTATGCAATGCCCATCGACCATTCGGCCCTTCGACCAGCTCAGGGATCGAATCTGTTGGCTGGCACTATCCGCTGGCTGAGCCTGCCTGCACAGAGCCTGCCGATGTGTCGAAACCCTACAGGCAGCAACCGGAGCAGGGCAGGGGCTTAATATCTTTAAAAGTTGTTAAAGTCGTTAAAAGAGTCGTTAATAGAATCACGTGCAATTTTTGCACTCTGGAGACGTGCAGATTTTGCACGCTCTTGAAGTGCAGATTTTGCCTGCCGGACTCCTGAATGCAGGAATTTCATGCTGGGCTGAGGGCAAATCCCGCCCGCTGGCCTGGTTGCAGAAATTGCATGCTGGCTGCATCCCAACTACACGCCCCGGCAGTGTTCTAGAAAGGCGCTATAGAACAGGCGGCAATCCGCCATGCGCATAGATGGATATAGTCGCTGTTCTATCCAGGGATCCCGGCTGGATTAACGCGGAATACCCCCGCTGTTCTATACCCCTATATGTGGGGGTAGATGCGGTGTTCTATACCGGATATTAGAACAAAAATGAGGTTTATCTTCACCTGGTCGTCCACCGGTGATGGGGCGGGGTGAAGCACGGGCAACCCTGCCGGTCCGGGAAGGCTCTTTTTGTCTCGCACTTACCCGACAGTGCAACACCTCTGGGTAGGGGTGGATCTTGGTGCCCACCCGTGACTACGAATCAGTCCCAGCGTAAGGGCCAGGCTCGGGCGATCCTGCCGGTCCGGAAAGCCTCTTTTTCATCGCCCTAACCGGGGGAGCGGCGCGAGAACACTTCTATAGCACTTTGAAAATTCGTGTAGCCAAATGCAATTACGGCTGAAATGCAAGTTATCTGTAAGTCACACGCGTGCAAAAGCGTGTTAACATCATAATCACACGGGACAGGTACAGGGTGGATGTTATAATCCCGCTGTATGAGGCATTATGGTTGATCCTATTCTCGAACTGGAAGTCCATCTGGCATCGGCCAGCGAACTGCAGGACAAAATTGAGACCATCAACACGCTGGCGCTTAAATTGCGCTACCGTGATGTCTCTCGCGCCATTTCGCTGACCAAACAGGTGCAGCAGTTGGAAGCCGGGGAGGCGGCCAGCGACCCGATTTACATTCACGGACTGGCTGAGTCGCTGCGCAACCTTGGCGCGCTGCATACCCAGGTGGGCGAGTACGAGGAGGCGCTGCGGGTGCTGTTGGAAGCCCTGGCGCTGTACGAACGCATCGAGGACCGGCACGACCGGATCACTGTTTATGGGCAAATTGGCGCGGTTTACCTGTACCTTTCCTCCTTTGTCAATGCGCTGCAGTACACGCTGAAAGGTCTGGAGCTGGCGCGCCTGGCCGAGGAACGCGAGCTGGAAGGCGCGCTGCTCAACAATCTGGCCACCATTTACATTTTGCGGCAGGAGCACAGCCGTGCCTTGCCGTATCTGCTGAAAACTCTGCAAATCGCTGAGACCGCGGGGGATTTACGCACCCAGGCTGAGGCGCTCGACAATATCTGCAATGTCTATTGCCGGCTGGAAAGCCCGGTGGAGGCGCTGGCAGCCGGCCAAAAAAGCCTGGAGCTTTACCGCGCGTTGGGCGAAATGCAGGGCGAAGCCGAAGTGCTTAATACGCTCGGCACGGTTTACCAGGCCAATCAAGAATTTTCCCGGGCGCAGGAATGCTACAGCGGCGCGCTGGCCCTTTCCCGCAAGATTGCCCTGCGCTACGAGACCATCGGGTCGCTGCTGCACATTGCCAGCGTCAACGCCGACCAGAATCATAACGAGCAGGCACTGCATACGCTCAAACAGGCCCTGGAATTGGCCGAGGAGATTGGCGCAAAAGGCCGGCTGGTGGAAGTCCATCAGTCCCTGTCGTCGGTCTATAACAAAGCCGGGCAGTTCCAGCGGGCGCTTTTCCATTACGAAAGCTTCCATCAGATCAAAGAACAGGTGTTTAACGACGAGGCCGAGACCCGCCTGAAAAACCTGGAGGTGGTGTACCAGGTGGAGGCGGCGCGGCGCGAGGCTGAGATCGAGCAGTTGAAGAACGTGGAGCTCAAGCAGGAAATCCACGAGCGCTACCAGGCGCAGCAAGCCTTGCTGGCAGCCAACCAGCAGCTGCAGCGCGAGATCGAGGAGCGCGAACAGTTGATTTGCGACCTGAACGCCTTTGCCCACATGGTGGCGCACGACCTGAAAACCCCGCTGCAATCGCTGGCGATCCTGTCCTTCATGCTGGAGTCGGTGCTGATGAAGCTGGAAGGAGCGGATGAGGCCTTGAATCTCACCGGGCAGATCCGCCAGACCGGGCAAAAAGCCAACTCCATCATCATGGAACTGCTGACGCTGGCCTCGCTGCGCAGTCAAGAGGTGGAGCCAACCGAGTTAAAGATGGATGCGATCCTGACAGAGGCCGTCAAACGAGTCGGTTTTCTGCTGGAGGGCTCCGGCGCGCATCTGACCATGGCGGAGGATTGGCCTGTGGTAAGCGGTCACGGCCCGTGGGTGGAAGAAGTGTGGGTCAATTTGATCAGCAACGCGGTGCGCTACGGGGGAAAACCGCCGGTGGTTGAGGTCGGCGGCCAGGCGCTGCCCGGTGGAATGGCGCGTTTCTGGGTGCGTGACAACGGCATTGGCATCGCCCCGGAAGACCAGGGTAAATTATTCCAGGATTTCAGCCGGCTGAATACCACCCGGGCTGCCGGTCACGGATTGGGATTGTCGATCGTGCGCCGCATTGTGGAGAAACTGGGCGGCGAAGTGGGGGTGGTCAGCAGCGGCGTGCCCGGCGAAGGCAGCGAGTTCTGGTTCACCCTGCCGCGGGGATAAGCGCGGGAATCCGGCTTAAAACATTTAAACGCGACACACAGTGCGCCTGACGGCGAGGCCACGAAAGACACGAAGGTTTTCGTAGGGAATGGGCTTGCCCATTCCGCACTGCCTCACCGGGGCAGCTACCCGGCATTCGAAATTAATCGAAAGAGTTTTCCATTGACACCTGACACAAGACACTTCAAAACTGCGCATAGCCAATAATTTACCTTTCTTGCCAGGCAAAAATGTTACCCAACCGTAGAGGCGAGGCAAAAGAGGATCTTAAGACCGGAAGGTATCCCTTTGCCTCGCCCATACGGGTTGTGTTTATGATATAACTAGTCAACTAATTAACGAATTAACGATAGTAGGTGACCTCATGGGATGCTCGCAGTGTGTTGGATTGGAACACGAAACCCAGAAATGGGCGCAGCAAGATCTGGCGCAGTACCGGCGCGGCAAGCAGGGACGCACGACCCGCCTGCTGATCCAGGCGCTGCTCGACCTTGGGGTGGGGGGCCAGACCCTGTTGGACATTGGCGGGGGGATTGGCGCGATTCAGCTCGAGCTGTTGCAGGGCGGCGCGGCTGCCGCCACCAGCGTTGAGATTTCAACCGCCTACCTCGATGCTGCGCAGCAGGAAGCCGCCCGAAAACGCCTCACCGATCGCATCACCTGGCTGCACGGCGATTTCGTCGCCCTGGCCGAGGACGTGCCTGCCGCGGACATCGTCACGCTTGACCGGGTGGTGTGCTGCTACCCGGATTACGAAGCGTTGATCCAAAAATCTACCGCCAAAGCCGGCAAGTTTTACGCCCTGGTGTTCCCCAAGGACTGGTGGATCATTCGCCAGGCGTTGCAGTTGATGAATTGGATTTTCAAGGCGCAAAAAAGCCTGTACGTGGCCTACGTCCATCCGGTCGCAGAGATCGACCGCCTCATTCGCACCAGCGGGTTTGTGCCGGCTTACCAGCGCAGCACGCTCGGCTGGCACGTGTGGGTGTACCGGCGGGGGTGACCTGCGTCCGGTACTTTGCCCCGGGTTCCACCAGGGCCCGGGTTGACCCCTACACAACCATATCCAGCCGTAGGGGCGGACCCATGTGTCCGCCCGCATTCGTTGCCCCTAGAGATGGGGCAAGGTCTCCCGACCTGCCCCAAAATGTCTAAAGACCTGCGGTCAGCCTGCGCGCTCGGTCGAGAGACCGGCGCGATCAAAGGTTGACCCCTACACAACCATATCCAGCCGTAGGGGCGGACCCATGTGTCCGCCCGCATCGCACACACCCTCACCCCCCAAAATGTCTAAAGACCTGCGGTCATCCTGCGCGCTCGGTCGAGAGACCGGCGCGATCAAAGGTCGACCCCTACGCAACCATGTTCAGTCGGGAGGACTTACGAGATTTAATCAGGGATTGCATCAGAAATCTCTTGGATTTTGGCCTTCGTATTGGATACAACAAAAAACGGGATTCTGGCCGCAGGTCTCCAATCATTTTCGTTTTCCATGCTATATTCGATACAAAATTCATATCGGCCAGCTTTGGCGATTGGAAATCCATCGATCGTAATTCGTGTTCGATGGAAACTGGTTTTGGAAAGGTTGATTTCTAGGGTAATTGGTTTTACATCAACGACATCCTGACCAATAATGGATACCTTCGATTCTCCCATTGTCGGGATATTATCTTTTCCTCTCGCCCAAAGAGATACGACCTCCATGGATAACAAAACCGGTTTTTCGATTGTTGGATTTCCAAAGGCTATAATTGTCTCGACAATATTTAAAAGGCTGGCACTGTTGGTCTGAACATCAAAGGATGCATTTTTACACAACACGGACCAAACATGCTGGATCATGATTGGTCTCCTTGAACGGGCATCGTCGCTTGAGAACTTGAGATCCCTTCAAAGCTGATGGGCCAATTGTGAACCTGTATTGGATTTTCTTCAAATGAAACATTCTTGTAACTGGTCGTGGATGGCATTGGAGCAAATTGTATTTCAATGTCCAATGCCTGCATTAATCGGTGTACAAGATCAATAGTCGGATTAGCTAATCCAGCTTCTATTCGTGAGATATTAGCCTGTTTTGTGCCTACTATTCTTGCTAATTCTGATTGAGCCCAGCCATTCCTAGTTCGCCCTCGGATTATTGTATCTCCAAGGTCAAATCGAAGTTTCATCAAGCCCATTGCCTTAATATATTCGGGGTCTTTTTCAATCTGGTGTTTATAATCTGAATGCTTCATTTTTTTCTCTCATGTCTCGAAAAATAATCGGTTCGATGTCGCTTGGCTTTTTCAATTTCAGCCGGAGGCACTTTTCCTTCTTTTTTCAATCCATGACTAATTATTATGGAATCTTGAAAAAAGAAGAAGTACAAAAGCCTGAATTGCTTCCGTTGTACGGGTATTCGAAGTTCGTAGATGCCATCTGTAAGTGGTGCTGCAATAGGCCGGCGGAGTTGATTACCAAATTCTTCCAACAGATCCAATCTGCGGATGGCAAACGGAAGTTCACTTTTCTTATTCAATCCCTCGAGAAAATCCCTGGCAGGGCATTCTCCGGAAGCTGTCTCGTAGTAATCAATATCCCACATGATTACCAGCGAGGTTAGATCTAAATATAGCGATTATGCTATAGAATAATAGCATCTGGCTTTCTCCTTGTCAATCAAACAAGTGTGCTAGTTTTTAAGACTAACCAGAAAATTACCAACTTTATTGTATATGAAAAGGGGAGATCTATTTCATAAAGCAGATGGGTCTCTAAAATTCATGATCTTTGGATTTTGATGTTAAAACTTGACCCCCTCCAACCCTTCGGCAGTTAAAATACCAAAACAAATACCCGCCACATTTGAGCGTGCCTTTTCAGGCAGAGGCTTGGCGGGTCTGCTACTCCAATTATACAAGATCAATCCTCAATTGCAGCCATTTCCTGTCATTCTGCCCGCAGGATTTTGGGGGAGGTCGCGAACTATGCGCCCCCGAGCGCAGCGATCGCGTAGCATCCCGTAGGGAGTGGGACCCGCCCGTCCTGCCCTGTGGGCAGCTATACGGTCGTGTTCCACCCCAGCCCGGGTTGACCCCTACGCAACCATGTCCAGCCGTAGGGGCGGACCCATGTGTCCGCCCGATCACGACATCACCCTCACCTCACCTCCCCACAGGGGGCTGCGCGATCCCTCATAGGGAGAGGAAACATCCGTCAAGGTTTGCGTAGGGAACGGTCAAGACCGTTCCGCTCCAATTTTTTGGGCGAATATAACAATGAGGTGGTGCGCTGCTCGCAAAGTCCTGCGGAAAGCGCACCCTTGTTTATTAGCAGTATGCTAGAGAGACGAGAGACACCGCTCGGGTCAGTGAGAGTGAATCTGAGCGCAGCCTGATTGACACCGCCCCGGCTCAGGTGACTTAGCGCTGGATGGATGGAAGGTAGGTTGTACCGAATGGAAGGTGTTCCTTGACGATCACATCATTCGAACTCCATCCACCCGGATTCATTATGGCAGTCGTAGCTGTTCCATTGGCAGTCCTCACCCACAAACTGATGGTGTGGTCACCTGCTGAAAGACCCTGCCAGTATCCAGTAAATGTAAGTGGTACTTGTTGGTTTGCTTCGGCGGCTAGGATAGAAGCTTCTCCCGAATTTATTAAAGGAGGTAGATCATCTACCCTCAATTGAAAATAACTCCCAGCGCTAACGTTGAAGGAACTTATATGAAGCCGCCCTTGATGGGTGACTTCGACCAGCGATGCAGAATTTTCGACAGTAAAACCCCCAATATCCCCTATTTTTGTAAATGTCGTTGAAATCGAAGTGAGGCCGACATTAGGAACCAGCAATGTTGTGATTTTGATGTTTGGAGCCAATGCTGATAATGGCGCAGCTCCGACCCTGTACGGCATTAGAGCAGTAGCAACCAATCCGCCCAAAAGGGAAGCAGCCATAAATCCAACCGCAATCAGGATACGTGTGTAGTGCTTCATTGTGGCCTCCTATTATTCAATTGGTGGAACGGGAAAAACCTATGTTTATTATGACGCCTATGAGGCGTGAAATCAATCCCCTTTGAGACCAATAGCAAGTATAGTGAATGGGACATATATTCTATTTTTGTGGTGAATCATGAAGGACGCGACAGTGCCCATCACGCCGTCCCGGTGTCTTTACGGGAAGGCGCACTGCGTGTGAGCTTGTCGGAAGGCCGGTAGGGAACGGTCTTGATCGCGGTTATTGCATCCCCGAGCGGAGCGAGTGGGACCGTTCCGCACGACCCGGGGCGACACGTTCCCACTCCTTACAGGATGCTTCGCGATCGCTGCGCTCGATCACACACCGTCCCGGCGTCCTTCCGGGAGATCGCCCTGCGG
>CALMGN010000247.1 GCA_937863605.1 uncultured Anaerolineaceae bacterium | reverse complement strand
CGTCTTTACCCATACCGCTGGGTGGTGCTGGCAGTTTTTATGTTCACCAACCTGACCATCCAGGTGCTGTGGATTTCGTACGCGCCGATCACCGGACCAGCTGCCCAGTATTATGGCGTCACCGATCTGAAAATCGGCCTGCTGGCGATGACCTTTATGTTAGCCTTCATCCCACTGTCCATCCCGGTCTCCTGGGCGATCGACACCTATGGTTTCCGGCGGACAGTCAGTATCGGCGCGGTGCTGATGGCTATTTTTGGCGTTGTGCGCGGTCTGGCAGGCGCAGACTATACTCTGGTACTGCTCAGCACCATTGGAATTGCCGCCGCGCAGCCCTTTCTGCTCAACGCATGGACCAAGCTGCCAGCGCAGTGGTTCGGCATCGATGAACGAGCGACCGCCGTCGGGCTGGTGACGCTGGCCAGCCTGATTGGGACTGCCCTTGGCATGGTGCTGACTCCCATGCTGATCGAAAGCATGCCCATCTCGAGCGTCCAATTGATTTACGGTGCAGTGACAGCTTTTTCGGCCCTGCTGTTTGTGCTGTTTGCCCGCGAAAAACCCGCAACCCCGCCGTGTCCGCCCGGCCAGGAGGTGCGTGCCTTGATGTTGGACGGGCTGAAACACGCGTTGAAAATCCCCGAGTTCTGGCTGTATCTGGCAGCTTTTTTTGTGGCCATGGGTATTTTCAACGGCATCTCCACCTGGGTGGAGAATATCATCCGTCCGCGCGGCTTTTCTCCGACGGATGCCGGCACGCTCGGGGCCATGATGCTGGTGGGCGGTGTGTTAGGCGCAGTGGTCCTTCCGCCCATCTCGGACCGGCTGCACAAACGTCAGGTTTTCATCCTGATCGGATTTGTATTTGCCATCCCGGCCGTCCTGGGCGTGGCTTTTGCCACCACAGCCTGGCTGCTATTTGCATCCGCATTTGCTCTGGGCTTTTTTCTGATCAGTGTTGGCCCGATTGGCATGCAGTATGCGGCTGAAATCACTTACCCCACGCCGGAAGGCACCTCCAACGGACTGATTCAATTGTTCGGGCAAGCGTCGGTGGTGTTTGTTTATATTATGGAAGCCTTCCGATCGGGCAATGGCGCATTCACTCCGGCGCTGCTGATTTCAGCGGTCCTGTTGGTGTTGGGGGCGGGGTTGATCTTGCGGATGAAAGATCCGGTGCTGCTGCCGGCTGATTAATCCCAAACTTCACCGGAGACCCAACCGGGTTTTGAGTCGTGGAAGGAATGCGTCCAGCTCGGCGATAAGTTCCGGGTCGCCGCCCCGCAGGTCCACCCAGTAAAACTCGAAAGCAATCGGCCTGGGTGACCTATCCGAGGGGTTCGTTTCATAATGGCGCCAGGTCGCGGGCTGCGAGCCAGCCAGTTGATAATGGTAATAATAGCGCTGATGGACCTCATCCCGGCCTAACGGCGCAAAGTTGTAGCTCTGAACCCCCAGGAATTGCGGATCTGTCAGCCCGGACAACCCGGTTTCTTCTACCACCTCACGCAGCGAGGCAGAAACCAGCGGCTCACCGGGTTCTACGCTTCCGCCGGGTACTTGAATCCCAGCTTCAGGGAAATCTGGATGGCGAAAAACGAGCAGGGAAATGCCATTGGTAAGGTAGACATACACTTTCAGTCGATTAGTTGGCATTGGGCTTGTTTTAAGGGCTGGAGTTTGCGGTGTATGGCGGGTTGGAGGGAAGATCGGAAAGGGATTTCCGGGGAAAATAGGACTTTGACTATGACCCTGGTCACATAGACTATTTTACCTGTTCCGTTAAACTTGTTGATGAGGTGTAATATGACAAAACAGGTAAATATAAGCGAATTGCCTTCGATGAAGGATTTAAAAGGAGTGATCGAACCGTACTCCAAAGCTGAGACCCAGACTGCGGTGCGCCAATTGATCATCACGCTGCTGTTGTATGCAGCCGGGTGGGCCGCCATGTACTTCAGTCTACAGGTCGGCTACTGGTTGACGCTGCTGCTGGCGATCCCGACCGCAGGATTTATGGTTCGGATCTTCATCTTCTTCCACGACTGCGGGCATAATTCATTTTTGCCATCCACCCGCGGCAACCGGCGGCTTGGATTTTGGCTTGGGATCCTGGTTTTCACGCCAGGCGAGCAGTGGTGGAAGGCGCATGCCATTCACCACGCCACCAGCGGCAATTTAGACCGGCGCGGTGTAGGTGACGTAACCACCCTGACGGTGGATGAATATCTAAAGCTGTCTACCTTCGGGCGGCTGGGATACCGGCTGTTCCGCAATCCACTGGTTATGTTTGGGTTAGGTCCTATTTTTATGTTCCTGATCAAACATCGAATCGCTTACCCGCGTTTTGGCAAGAAAGAAACGCTCAGTGTAGTCTGGACGAACCTGGGAATCCTGGCCCTGGGTGCCGGCCTCAGCCTGCTGATCGGGTTGCAAAACTACCTCATAATCCAACTGTCGATTATCTGGCTGGGCGGTATGGCGGGTATCTGGATGTTTTATGTCCAGCACCAGTTCGAATCGTCTTACTGGGCGCGCCACCCGGAATGGGAATACATCGCATCGGCTTTTGAAGGGGCATCTTATTACCAGCTGCCGAAGGTCTTGCAGTGGTTCACCGGCAACATCGGCTTTCATCATATTCACCACCTCAGCCCAAAGGTGCCGAATTACCGGCTCGAAAACGCATACAACTCGGATGAAGTCCTGCGCCGTCCGCTCACCCTGACCATTCGGGAAAGCCTGCGCACCATCCCTTTGACCTTGATCGATGAAGCCAACGACCGCATGATTTCCTTCCGTGAATTGCGGCAGATGAAAAATATGCCAATCGCGCAGCCTGGGGATTAGGTTGAACCCGATCGTGAACTTTGGGGAGCCGGGCGGGTCTGGTTAAGGATGGCTGGGGATATTTCGATCTGACCCACCCCTGCAACTCATAAAACATCCGTAGCGGCACGGGGATTATTCCTGTAAGGTTGTACTACCAGATAACCCCGTGCCGGCCAGTGTATAAACAGGTTTTTAAACGGGCAGTCTTGGGGTGGGTCCCCGTGACTGCCCAGGTCGACATGCTGCCGACCTCGACGATTCAAAATCCGAAACATTCTTCCACACGAGTCACCCGGACAACCAGCAGCAGATAATCACTGTCGGGCGTATAATAATCCCACCTTCCTTT
>CALMGN010000246.1 GCA_937863605.1 uncultured Anaerolineaceae bacterium | reverse complement strand
AATGGGCTTGCCCATTCAGCTCTGCCTCTTACCATGCCATCCCCCTGGTCCGTGACCTGTATCGCATATCGTCCCCAGAATCTGTATAATGAAAGTGAACCGTCTGTGATGTTTGCACGAAAGGAGGATGCCATGTACGTCTCGATTTTGAACGGGCGTGTTGCACAAGAAAATTGGGTTCCGCTCCAACGATCCTTTGAGCGTGAAGTGACCAAAAACCCGCCGAAAGGGTTGATGGACTCATATCTTGTTCAAAGCGAGGATGACCCTGCCCTATGGCAAGTGGTGTCCATCTGGGCGACAAAGGCGGCTTTCAAGGAATTCCTCAAAACGGATCAGGCTGACGTCTTTGTCGAATTGCTGTGCGATGGCGGCACGGTACCCCACCGGCTCGGATTTGTAACCATCAGCAGATACGAACGCGTCTGATCGAACTGACGCCACCTTATTGCCGTATGGACCCGCTGCTGCAGCGTTTGATGGCGCTCGAATCGGAAATAGGCTATCAGACCGACTCGCTCCCGGATGAGGATAGTTTTCAATTTGTCAGCGGCAGTCTGCCGGTTTTGCTCTCAGCGCCGCACGGTGCGGCTCACTGGCGCAAGGACCGCTACAAAGAAGAAGACGAGTACACTGCCGGGCTGGTACGCATGGTGGCCGAAATCACTGGCGCGCATGTGATTTATGCCCACCGCCGCTCGCTTTCCGACCCGAATGCGGATCAGAATGCTCCCTACAAAGATGCTTTGCGGGAAATTACCCGCCATTACCATCCCAACATCCTGCTGGATATCCACGGCTGCAGACCGGAAAACGGTTTTGGCATTGCCCTTGGCACGATGAAGGGCACCAGCTGCCCGCGCCACCGGCCAGCCCTCCTCCAAACGCTCCACGAACACGGATTTTCTACCACCGCTTCCGGTCTGACCGGTCTGAATGTGGACAAAAAATACCCGGCCATGGGCGTAGACTCGCGCGAGCCGGTCACCCGTTTTGCCTGGGAAAAATTGGGCCTGCCAGCCGCCCAATTCGAGGTGAACGCCCACCTGCGGGTGGTGCAAAGGCTGCCCGGCGCCTCGACGCCCGGGCTGTTCACTGGCGCCCCTGATGGGATTCTGCACCTGGTTGCCACCCTGACCGCTCTGGTCAAGGCTGTGGCTGCTGTCTAAGCCTGCAACGGTTCCATTTTCCGGGTTACAATTAGGCTTTGTGCATCCCGCCGCTGAAAGGTGACCTATGCCTGACCCAAAATGGCTGGGGTGGGTGCAGCAAGTCCAGGCGCTGGCGCAGGACGGCCTGGCTTACGCCCAAAGCCCCTTTGATCTGGAACGCTACCACGCGCTGCAATCCGTCGCGGCACGCATTATTGCCGAGTACTCCACCCAGGATTTTGAAAAAGTGGATGGGCTTTTCACCCAACAGGCCGGTTATGCCACTCCAAAACTGGACTGCCGCGGCGTGGTCTTCCGCGATGGCAAGCTGCTGCTGGTCAAAGAACTGGCTGACGGGGGCTGGACGCTGCCCGGCGGCTGGGTGGATGTTGGCGAGCCGCCATCGGTGGCCGTCGAGCGCGAGGTGTGGGAGGAGTCGGGGTATCGTGTGAAGGCGCGCAAACTGCTGGCGCTGGACGACCGCTCCAATCCGCGGCACGGGCATCCCCCATACATTTTTTATACTTATAAGATGTTTGTGTTGTGCGACTTCCTGGGCGGGGAGCCTGCCATCAGCATTGAAACTGGCGGTGCCGAATTTTTTGGTGAGGATGAGATTCCACCCCTCTCAATCATGCGGACTTCCACCGAGCAAATTCAGCGCATGTTTGCCCATTACCGCAATCCGCAGCTGCCCTGCGAATTCGATTGAACCATCATTTTATGCAAAATAACAAGCCCACCCATCCTTTAATCACCGTTCTGCTGGTATTAATCGCAGTGCTGGTAGTAGCTGCCTGCCAACAATCCGGCGTACCGCTGGTTGTTCCAACCCAATCAACCCCGCAGATGGAACCATCTGCCGAGCAGACCCAGCCAGCTCCTCAAAGTACGCCTACCAACCCGGCGCCGACCGCCACGCCTGCTTATCTGGTGCCGCTGGCGGACCTGAACGGCTTGAAACTGATTTTTTCACACCCGTGGACCGGTGATACCGCGGGAGTAGTTGACCAATTGGTTGACAGCTTCAACCAGAGCAACGAGTGGGGCATCCACATCATGGTGCGGCGGGCCGGTTCGAGCATGGCGCTGGCAGATCGGGTCGAAAGCGGTACTTTGGAGGCAGAATACCCGCAGGTGGTGGCTGCTCCCTCCGAACACCTGCTTTCCTGGCTGGAAAATGGCAATCTGGTGCTCCCGCTCAACGCGTTAATTGCTGACCCCTATTTTGGCTTGACCGAGCAGCAGCGCGCTGATTTTCCGTTGGTATTCTGGCAGCAGGATCAATCCGGCGGCAGTCAGGTCGGCATCCCGGCCCAGCGCGACATGCCGGTTATTTTCTACAACGAAACCTGGGCCGCTGAGTTAGGTTTTGCTGAACCACCGACTACCGCGGATGACTTCAAAGCGCAGGCTTGCGCGGCTGCTTTTGTCAACGGCCACGACCGGTTTGCCGCCAATGACGGCACCGGCGGCTGGATCGTGAATACCGATGGCCTGGTGGTTTATTCCTGGCTCAAATCCTTTGGCCTGGAGGGTGAACTGGCTGGCGACCCGCTGCAGTTCCACTTCAACCAGCCGGCGACGCAAAACGCTTTCACCTTTGTCCGCTCCATGCTGGATGAGAGCTGTGCCTGGATTTCGCGCACTACGGCATCCAATGAATATTTTGCCAAGCGGCAAGCCTTGTTTTACACGGGTTACCTGACCGATCTGGCATTGCAGGCGAAAACGAACATCCGTTTGAAGAGCCAGGACAGCTGGACGATCTTGCCCTTCCCGGCTGGCGACCGCCCGGTGACCGTTGTCAGCGGTTTATCCTACGGGGTGTTGCGCAGCAGCGAGGCACCGGAGACTGCCGGCTGGCTGTTTGTGCGCTGGATGAGTCAACCCGAAAACAGCGCCAAACTGCTGGCAGCAGGCGGCGGGTTGCCGGTCAGCGCCGCGGCTGCCGA
>CALMGN010000245.1 GCA_937863605.1 uncultured Anaerolineaceae bacterium | reverse complement strand
TGGTGGGGAAAAACAGGAGGATGATGGAGGAGGTGTTGTGGCGGGTAAGGGGAGATGGGAGTGCATTTTCTCCTGGCAAAAAATGAAACCCTTATCTGTTTATATCGAAAAAGAGCGTCAAAAAATCATTGCTCCCCATTTAGCCGACCGAATCCTCGATTTGGGCTGCGGTTATGGCGCTTTGGTCAGATACAACCAACCAAAGCCAGAAAATTACCTGGGGGTCGATCAATTACAGCAAGTCCAGCAATGGTTCCAACGTCAATATCCAGAATACCGCGTGAAAATTATAGATCTGGAATCGGATTTTTTAGACGTAGAATCTCGATTTGATACGATTGTGATGACAGCATGTTTGGAGCACTTAAAAACCCCCGACCATATTTTTAGCCAACTTCCACATATATTAAATCAAAATGGGAAGATTTTGATCACTACACCTACGCCATTTGGCGGGAAAATTCATGCGTTTGGTTCACAATTTGGATTTTTTTACCGGGAAGCTGCGGAAGATCACGAAATATTTTACAACCGGGCGACTCTGCAGGAATTATTTCGCCGCCATGGAATGAAAATGGTCGAGTACTCGCAATTCATGTTTGGCGGTAACCAGTTTGCGGTCGGAATGTCGTCGTGAAAGTTGTATTTATCGGCCCAGTCTATCCATACCGTGGCGGGATTGCGCACTTCACCACCGCCCTGGCAACAGCAGCCGTCAAAGCTGGCCATGAGATCGAGGTTATTTCTTTTAAACGCCAATACCCAAAATTTCTTTATCCGGGTAAATCGGATCGCGACCCGAGTGTAGATGCCTTATCGGTTCCGGCAAAATTTCTACTCGATCCACTGTATCCCTGGACCTGGGAACAAGCCCGCAAAGACATCATCCGGTTCGAACCGGACCTGGTTGTCTTCCAATGGTGGACGACATTCTGGGCGCCAGCATTTGGAGCGTTAGCTCGCGGATTGACACGGGCGGGAATCAAAAGTATTTTCCTGATCCATAACGTTTTTCCACATGAGACTCGTCCCTGGGACCAGCCATTGGTGAAAGTTGCACTTTCAGCCACGGATTCCTTTATTACCCTGTCTGAATCCCAACGCCAGCTCGTGAGCAATCTGTTTCCACGGGCAAAGGTCGAATGCACACCCATCCCGGCTTACCAACTTTCAACCGACACAAAAACTGATCCTGCCGAGGCCAAATCACGACTGGGAATACCACCTGAACGCAAGGTTGCGCTCTTTTTTGGCATTGTTCGGCCGTATAAGGGGTTGCGACTGCTGGTGGAAGCGGCAGGAATGTTGAAACGGCAAGGGAATCCGGTTCATCTGTTGATCGCCGGCGAATTCTGGGAGGATGCCGAGGAGTACAGAAAGTTAATTAGAGCGGAGGAAATTGAGGGTTGGGTCACGATTGACAACCGCTATATACCCAACGAAGAGGTGCCGCTATTTTTCAGCGCGGCAGATGTGTTCGTAGCGCCTTACGTTGGCGGCACGCAAAGCGCAGCGGTAAAATTGGCCATGGGGTTTGGGGTGGGGGTGGTGGCTTCGGAAATCCTGGGAGAAGGACAGGTTAATTTTCCTGAGAATGCCCTTCGTATTTTTTCCCCGATCGATGCTGAGTCATTAGCCCAAACCTTATCAAGCTGGACAAAATCTCCGACACACACGGTCTCAAACTATCCTGACAATAGTTGGGATAATTTGATCGGAATTCTTCGTGAAAATTGTGCGCCAATTTCATTGTAAATAATATTAATTCCTATGGTTTTGCCGAACGTTTTTGCTGTTACTGTAAATTGGAATCGACCCAAAGAAACGTGTGCCTGTATTGATTCGCTATTAAACCAAAACAACATCCATCTCCAAGTTGTCATAGTGGATAACGGGTCATCGGATAATTCTGTTGAATTCATTCGAGCCAGGCATCAAACAGATTCAATTCACTTAATTGAGTCATCTACTAATATGGGGTTTGCTGGTGGTTATAATGCCGGAATGCGACATGCTTTAGAATGTGGTGCTGACTTTATTCTGATTATCAACAATGATGCAGAAGCCGAGCCAGACATGGGCCATAGATTACTTTCCGGTATGGAAGAAAAGATTGGTGTCGTCGCCCCCGCGATTTTTTATTCAGATGCGCCAAGGCGATTGTGGTCTTCAGGGGGAACCATATCACCCATTCTGCTGGAACCAAAAGATGCTCACAGTCGAAAAAAGCCCCTTCCGGCCGTGCAAGTCCGCCGGACTTTCTTAAGCGGGTGTGCACTACTCTTCAGGCGTCAGGTTCTGGAGCAAGTTGGCTTATTCGATGAAAGATTTTTTGTGTATTATGAAGACCTTGACCTTTGTATGCGGATGCAACAGGCTGGAATTAAAATGGCCCTTGTACCCGGGGCTGTGGTTTATCATAAAGTTTCCTTAAGTAGCGATGGATCAGACAGTTCTTTAGAACGCTACCATACAGCCCGCAGCAGCGGCATTTACTTCCGGAAACACATGCACGGCCTTTATCCTTTGTGGATTATTCCATACCGTTTCGGAAGCGCCCTGTTATGGACAGTTCGGCTTCTCTTGCGATGGAAAACGCAAGCGTTAGTAGCCTATTGGCAGGGGTTAGTCGATGGTTGGATGAGACCACAGCCATGAAAATTTTGATGATCGTGTTCAACCAGGTTGGTCGAGGTACTTATTATCGTGCTTTGGCATTGGGGCAAGAACTGGCTGTTCATAACCATGAAATTACACTGTTGGCAACCGCTCCAAAAGAACGATTATGGTTTACTGAAACGATAATTGGAGGCATCCGGCTGGTAGAATCCCCTGACCTAACAAGGG
>CALMGN010000244.1 GCA_937863605.1 uncultured Anaerolineaceae bacterium | reverse complement strand
CGGAACCCTCCCCCACACCGGTCGAATTGATGCCGATGACCTTCATGGCGGGCTACAAACCGCAGGCCAACCTGCCGTTTGTCGGCGTGTACGTTGCCAAAGCCAAAGGTTTTTTTGAGGAAGAAGGCCTGGATGTCACTGTGGAGCACTCCGCCGGGCAAGGACAGCATTTGCAGTTGCTCAGCGCCGGCACCGTCCAGGTGACCAACCAGGATGCAGCGGTACTGCTGCAGCGCCGCGCTGACCCAGGTTTGCCTCTGGTCGCCTTTGCGCTCCTCGGGCAAAAAGGGCAGCAAGCCTATGCTGCGCTCAAATCCTCTGGCATCGAATCCCCCAAAGATTGGGAAGGGCATACGGTTGGGTATAAAGGCACCCCCCCACCGGACTTATTTGCCCTGATTTCCGCAGCCGGCGCTGATAAGGACAAGATCGAACTGGTCAATGTTGGCTTCGACCCGCGACTGTTGACGGAGGGCAAGGTCGATGTTTATCCTGTTTATAAATCCAATGAACCCTTCATGATCCAATCCTGGGGGTATGACCTGAACCTCTGGGCGGCGGAAGATTTCGGCGTCCCCAGTCTGGGACTGACTTACGTCACCAGCGAGGAAATTCTCAAGACTCAGCCCGAACTGTTAACCCGTTTCCTGCGGGGAGCCCTGCGAGGGATCCAGTACGCCTCTGAACATCCGGACGAAGCCATTGAGATCACCCTGACCTATACCGGCCCGGAAACCGACCCGGCGCATATGCGCTTCATGTTGGAGGCTGAACTAAAAGATGCGCAGTCCGACCTGACCGCTGAGAACGGCTGGGGTTGGCAGACAAAGGAACAATGGCAGGCGTTGGCGGACATGCTCAAAGCCGAGGGGCTGCCCGTGGAAGACGATATCAGCGGCGCTTTTACGACCCAGATTTTGGAAGCTGCCCGGGATAGATAACTCTCGCGATCCAATTTTTTCGCAGCCTGGAAAGTTACATTTGATTTTCAGTTCAGGCTGATGATCACTGCCGCTTGTGGTACACTTTAGTTGACCACAGCGGCCGTTGGATATAGCTGTGGGTTATTGTTGCCATTCACTGGTCCTAAAAGGGCTCCCTTGAATGGTTTTTCGTATAAGGAACCTAAACCATGCGCTGGGTTCGTGACTACCGCCCACAACCGAACGACCACCGGCTTTTCAAAATTGCCCTGATTATCACCATCGCGGGGAATATCTTGCTGGCAGTGCTGAAAGGGCTGGTAGCCTATTTCTCGGGTTCGGTGGCAGTGTATGCCGATGCAGCCAATTCGATCTCGGATGTGTTGTATTCCATCCTGATGGTTGTCGGGCTGTGGGTGGCGCTGCGTCCGCCGGATCTCAGCCATCCACAAGGGCACAGCCGGTTCGAACCGCTGGTCGGGTTAATGGTTGCATTTTCCATGGCTTTTGCCGGGTATGAGGCTGGAAGGACTGCAGTCGAACGGTTTCTTGAGGGCGGGCTTGCGGTTGAACCCGGACTGCCGACACTGGTATTAGTATTTAGTGCCTTGCTCAAAGTCGGAATGTTTTATGGGATCAAGAAAATTTCGCAGCAGGTCAACAGCCCTGCGCTGCGCACCACCGCTCAAGATAACCTCAACGATGTTTTCACCTCTCTGGCAGCCTTCATTGGTGCCCTCGGCTCCAGCTTAGTTCACCCGCTGCTCGACGCGATCGCAGGCATTCTGGTGGCATTGTGGATCTTCCGCTCCGCGTTTAATGCCACCCGCGAGCACCTCAATTTCCTCACCGGCGGCGGTGCATCTGAAGAACTGCGGCTGAAAATCATGCAGACAGCTGAAGCGGTACCGGGCGTGCTGCGCGTGCATCACCTGATGACCGATTATTCAGGTCCGCGGCTGGTGGTTGATTTGCATGTCAATGTCAACGGCGACACGCCGCTGCGCGACTCGCATGAGATCACCGATCAGGTGATTGCCCAACTCCAGGCCCTGCCGGACGTCGATCGGGTGTACGTCCACCTCGAACCCGACGACTGGACTGACTAAATTCATCAGGAGCTGCACCATGCGTATGTCTCAGCTTTTTTCCCAAACGCTGCGGGACGCCCCCGCCGAAGCGCAATCAGAGGGGTTTGCCCTGCTGGTACGCGCCGGGTTCATCCGCCAAATCGCAGCGGGTATTTTTGCCACCCTGCCGCTGGGGATGCGCGCACTGCGCAAGATCGAAGCCATCCTGCGGGAAGAAATGAACGCCATTGGCGGGCAGGAATTGTCCATGCCAGTGGTGCTGCCAGCTGACCTGTGGAAAGAAACCGGGCGCTGGTATACGGTTGGCTCGGAATTGGCGCGGTTGAAAGATCGCAATGAGCGCGACCTGGTGCTGGCGATGACGCATGAGGAAGCCGTTGGCGACCTGGTGCGCCGTGAAATCCAATCCTACAAGCAGTTGCCCCGCCTGATTTACCATATCCAGACCAAGTTCCGCGACGACCCGCGCCCGCGCGCTGGACTGATCCGCGTGCGCGAGTTCACTATGAAGGACAGCTACTCACTGGACAGCAGTTGGGAAGGCCTCGACCGCCAGTACCGCGCCCATTACCAGGTGTATTTCAACATTTTCCGCCGCTGCGGGTTGCCAGTCATATCCGTCAAAGCCGACTCCGGTATGATGGGCGGCAATCTGGCGCACGAGTTTATGTACCTCAACCCGATTGGCGAGGACACCATTATTTTATGCGAACATTGCGGTTACACTGCCAACCGGCAGGTCGCCCGGGTACGCAAGCCTGCCCCATCAGCCGAAACCGCGCTGCCATTGGAGAAAGTACATACTCCGGGTACTAAAACTATCGCGGATTTAGCCGCGTTTTTACACATCCCTGAATCACGAACGGCCAAGGCGGTCATGAAGACCGCCTCCATCCCCTCTGGCCAGGCAATGACTGACCGCCTGGTGATGGCCATTGTGCGCGGCGATATGGAACTAAATGAAACCAAGTTAAGCAATGCGGTCAACGCCAAAGAGCTGCGCCCGGCAACCGAGGAAGAGATTCTGGCTTCGGGAGCGGTGCCTGGGTTTGCCTCACCTTACGGACTTCACGATGTGCTGGTAGTGGTGGATGACCTGATACCCAGCTCGCCCAACCTGGTTGCCGGAGCTAATCAAATAGACTACCACCTGAAGAACGTCAATTACGGACAGGATTACACCACACCATTGGTTGCGGACATCACCGCTGCCAGCGCCGGCGACGCCTGCCCGGAATGCGGGTCAGCACTGCTGGCTGAACGCGGCGTGGAAGTTGGCAATATTTTCAAGTTGGGAACCTGGTTTTCCAAGGCGCTTGGCTGCACCTTCCAGGATGAGAATGGGGAAAATCAACTGGTAATCATGGGCTCGTACGGCATTGGCCTGGGCCGGCTGCTGGGCTGCGTCGCCGAAGAGCATCACGACGCCAACGGTCTGGTTTGGCCTGAAAGCATTGCACCCTATAGTGTGCATCTGGTATTGCTGCACGGTAAGCAGAGTACGCTGCCGCAAGAAACCGCCGAGGCGTTATACAGCCAGTTGACAGCCGCAGGCATGGATGTGCTCTACGACGACCGCGAGGAAAGTCCCGGGGTTAAGTTCAACGACGCCGATTTGATTGGCATTCCCCTGCGATTGACCGTCTCAGGCCGCTCGTTGGAGAATGGCGGCGTGGAGCTAAAACTGCGCAACCACACCGAACGCGAAATCGTCCCGTTGGAGGCTGTCGTTTCCCGCGCACAAAGTATTTTGGCGACCCTGCACGCTGAACTACAAGCCGCTGCCGTTCCGGTAGATTACCGCGAGTGACCAGCGGCAAACAACATGTGCTCGAGTAAAAACCGCTCGATGCGCGGGTATAGGTCGTTCAGCGATTCGGGTTTGCGGAAGCCGTGACCTTCGCCTTCATACACATGGAAGAGGTGCGGCACGCGGTTGGCCACTAAGCGATCGACAATCGCCTCGGATTGGGATACAGGCACTGCCCGATCATCGCTGCCGTGGAAAATGGCCAGGGCATCTTTAATTTTCTCAGCCTGAAAGAGCGGTGAGCGCTCGCGATAGGCGTTAGCTGCTTCTGGCAGCATGCCGGCCAGGCTTTGGTCATAATGCTGCTCAAATTTATGAGTTTCCAAACTTAGGGTGAACAAATTGGAAACCGGGTAGAGGGCAATGCCGGCTTTGAAGACCCCGGGAAACTGCGCCAGGGCATTCAGCACGGTAAAACCACCGGCGCTGCCGCCATAAATGGCCATATACTCCCCATCCGCCAGTCCGCGGGTTGCCATGGCTTGCGCCCCGGAGACAGCGTCTTCAGTATCCAATTTTCCCCACTGACCCAGCAGCGCATTCCGGTAGGAACGCCCGTAGCCGCTGCTGCCGCGATAATTGACCTCCAACCAGGCGTAACCGCGCGATGTGAAATAATGGGCTTCGCGAGGAAAATCCAACACCGATTGGCTGGTTGGCCCACCGTGGATGGACACGATTAATGGGGCGTTGCCCTTCCCGGAATACCGGCTGTTGG
>CALMGN010000243.1 GCA_937863605.1 uncultured Anaerolineaceae bacterium | reverse complement strand
TTGCGGTATTGGCGTTCTGCTTCCAGTCGGATGAGTTCACTTACTTCGGGATCTACCTCAGCAAGCGTGCCACGAGTCAGGAAATCAGCCATCTGCTTTCTCCTTCAGGATGTTCAGGATGTGGGAAGTTAGGATTAAGGCGCGCGAATAAACAGAATTTGCGCGACAATTCCATCTTTATTGTATTCGGCCTGGATGACCGGGTCAAGTGATATTTGGCATCACCATGACCGGATGGACGAGATTACAAACTGGCAGCCTTGACCCTGGCATCCAGCCATTCCAGCCAGATGTTGAAAATTTCTTGCTGGTTGGGTTCGTTGTGCAGTTCGTGATATCCGCCTGGAATTTCGACGTATTTCACCTTGCCGTCCAAGTGGCTGACGAATTCACGCGTACCGGTTACATTTACCAGGCGGTCTGATTCACCATGAAGGATGAGTAAAGGGATATTAATTGCGGACCGTTGATCGACAATCAATTTACTGCTGCCGATTAAATCCAACCCTAAGCGAGCCGAAACCAATGGATGCACCAGTGGATCATTTACATAAGCTGATACCACCTTAACATCGTGGGATAGACCGCTGGTATCCAGGCTATTGGTCATACTGAATCGTGGATGCAACGCATACATCAATTTGCCGATGGCTAGTTTTATAGGAGGCACCCTGGTAATTTCCATTGCCGGGGAAGTAACGAAAGCACCAGCAATAGATTGAAGCCCCTTTTCCATATAGCCCAACACCAGGTTAGCCCCCAGACTATGACCATATAAAAAGCGCGGCACACCCGGGTATCGACTTTCTGCGGTTTGCAGCATCCAGGTAATCTGGTCGTAGAAATCATCGAATGAATCCGCATGCCCGCGCTGTCCGCCAGATTTACCGTTACCGATCAGATCGGAGCTGATGAATGCGTACATGTTTTCGGTGAACATTTGCGCAACATGTTCGTAACGCCCAATGTGTTCGCCGATGCCATGAACCAATACAATCACACCTTTAGCGGGTCCATCCGGTTTCCATTCACAGGCATAAATCGGGATATTTTTTGGTGTTGACCAGGAAAATTCGATTTTTTGCATACCACCTCAGTTGGGATTCCCATGGGGAAATGTGACCTGAAAAAGTATAAGTGTACCCGAAAATATGCGTATACATAGGTCAAAAGTGTTAACCAAAAATCGCGAATGTATCGTTAAACGTTATAATGAGGCTCAGTTATTCAGCACTAAATTCCGGTACAATCAAGTGGTTTTATACGGTATTGCATCTTTTGTGATTTTTTCGGGTTAATTAGGGGTAGAAAGACCTGCAGGGAAGCATCTTGGATGAACTAAGCGACGAAGAAGCCATCATCCTGGCAGGACAGGGCGACAAGAATGCTTTCAGCGTTCTTTACCAGCGCTACGTCAAGCGGATTTATAACTATATTTACTACCGCACAGGCAGTCAACACGATGCCGAAGATTTGACCGAGCGTGTGTTCTTTCGGGCAATGAACCATATTCACAATTATCATAACCGCGGGTTGCCCTTTACGGCCTGGTTGTACCGCATCGCCCATAACCTGGTGGCTAACTGGCACCGCGACAGCCATCGCAGACGCGAAGTACCGCTGGAGGATCATTCCCACACGCTGCGCCAGGGTGATCATCCCGAAGTGACACTGGTTAAAAATCAAGAGGTGCAAGGACTTATGGAGGCTATCGGCAAACTGCCGGAAGAGCGCCAGACCTTGATTATTCTGAAGTTTGTAGAGCACATGTCCAACGATGAGATCGCCCGAATAATGGGCCGCAGCGAGGGGGCAATCAAGAGCCTGTACCACCGTACCTTGCTTTCGCTGCGAGACGATCTTGGCAGTAAGCTTCAAGGAGATTGATTGATGTTGAGGATTGTATCCGACGGTTCGGCTGACATGCCCGAAGGCTGGGCAGAGCAATTCAAAGTCCATATTCTGCCGCTGAAAATCCAGCTGGGCGATCAGCTTTACCTGCAAGGCCGGGATGTGACGAGCCGGAATTTCTATAACCTTGTGCGAGAGAAAAAGCAACCTCCGAAAACATCGCTGCCTTCGCCAGCCGAAATGACCGATTTCTACCGGCAGCTTGCAAATAAAGGAGACCAGATTCTATCGATCCATGTCGGCAGTAAACTATCCGGTACTTATGCAGTGGCAGAGCAAGCAGCCAAAGATATTGCCGGCGAGTTGGAGGTTACACCCTTCGACTCCGGTGCGGGATCTGCAGCTATCGGTTTTATGTGCCGGGAGGCGCGGGAATTGGCGGAGCAGGGATGGAGCATGGAATCGATCGTGGATCGCCTGTCTGCCGTCCGCAACAAATTAACCGTCATTTTTACCGTGGAAAACCTGGAATTTGCGCGGTTGAGCGGCCGGATTAGTGCAATCCAAACCGCCGTAGCATCGATCTTGAAGATCAACCCGATTAT
>CALMGN010000242.1 GCA_937863605.1 uncultured Anaerolineaceae bacterium | reverse complement strand
GGCTTCGACAGGCTCGTTCCCTGAGCTTGTCGAAGGGCAGCCACCAGGCGATGAAGTTCCCTGGTCTGTCAGGTTATACTATGATTCCAATGTCCCGAAGGAGGTCGTTTTGCAATCGCACCACCACGAGCATTTTCCTGGATGCAAAAGAGTGAAATGATCACTATTTGCTGCACCGCCAAATTATTAAAACGGTCTGGTTTTCACCCCCAACCCGTCACCCCTGATTCTACGACGGCGCTTGGAAACTGGCATGCGAACCTGCTCTACATTTCCCGTGTTCAGCTCCTCCTGTTCGTAAGTGACAACTCGCGCCTGGCGGTGATTACACCAGCAAGAGAAGCACGGTCTATGGCCAGTCATCTCACTGACCAGCTAAAAGAGCTTCTTGGGTTTCTGGCCGTGCCGCCAGACTGGATAGAGGCTGAAATTCGCGAAATGGCCGAAGTGCATTATTCCACTACCCGCAGCCGCAGCATCCTGGGCACCATGAATGATTTCAAGTTTCAAATCGAGGTTCGTAGCGAGTACTCGGGAATAGTTGACCCGTTCGATTTGTCGCTTGAATTGAACCAAATCCCGGTTGGCCCGCTGGAGTATGGTTTTCCGGAACAGGCGGCGCTCGAATTACTACGAAAACGGTATGACACGGGTCAACTACCAACCTTTTGAAGAGCCTGTATAATATATTGTTGACTCTAAGCGTAAAGATTATTCGATGAGCTCGTGGTTCGAAAATGGAGCGGCGATGCATTCAAAAGCACAACTGATCGCGATGCTGCGAGAGGAGTTCAACCGCTGGGAAGAATTGTTTGCCCAAATCAGCGCAGACCAGATCACTACCCCAAACTTTATCGGGCGGCGTTCGATCAAGGATATCGTCGCGCATTTGACCGTCTGGCAGCAGCTTTCCGTCGCGCGACTGGAAGCCGGCCTGCAGAATCGCGAGCCCGCTTACCCCGATTGGCCGCCCGAGCTGGACCGCGATGCACAAGAGGACGTGGACGGGATCAATGAATGGGCGTTGGAACGCTACCGCGCCGAGCCTTGGTCCGCGCTCCACCTGGAATGGGAAAACCGGTTCCTCAACTTTTTGGAGTTGGCTGAAGCCGTTCCAGAAAATGAACTGATGGAAGTTGGCAGGTATGCCTGGCTGCCAGATTATGCCCTTTCGGCTGTGCTGGCCGGGTCGCTCGAGCACCACCAGGAGCACCGCGAACCCATTCTCTTGCTACTTAAGATGAATGGGTAAAAAAATAAGGTTGGTAAATTATTGATATTCGCGCCTTCCAGAGACGGAAGGTGCTTTTCGTTTTGCGATCTATTTCTCGTAATGGTATCTCGCCTGCAAGAAGTCAATTTGGTTATCGCGCACCAGGTATACGATTCGGTGCTCCTGGGTTAACCTTCTCGACCACGCACCTGGCGTCAGATATTTAAGCGGTTCAGGTTTTCCGATCCCATCGAAGGGTTCTCGCAGGATAGCTTCGATCATGTCGAATGCTCGGATAGCCAGTTTGCGGTCGGTTTCCACCCAGTAGCGCAGGTCTTCGATGAACTCCGGCTGGAATACAGCGGTCCGCTCTTTTTTACTCAAAATCAACCTCGCGACGCAGAGCATCGATGGTTAGTGGCCCGGTTTCGTTTTTCAACGCCCGACCCAGAGCCTCAAGCAGACGCTCGGCATTAACCGGCGACCGAAGCAGGTACGCAGTTTCCATCAGACTTTCCAGCTCAGAAGCAGCGATCATCGCCACCTCTTCCTCCCCGCGGCGCTGAATCACAACAACCTCACGGTTATGGGTCACTTGATCGAGCAATTTTGCAAGCCCATCGCGAGCTTGAGTGTATGTGGTTTGAATAGTCATTATCATCTCCAGTCTGTACAGGATTACTGTACAATATTATGGACGATTTGTCAATGCAGGAGCAATTATTTGACGTGGCCCAGGCGCAGACCATTGACCAGATCGAAACCGGTCAGCGCGTCAGCGGGCAAATTCGCTTTGCCATTCAGATGCCTGATTTGAAAGCAGCCATGGAGCGTCTGCTTGCCCATGGTGCGACCCTGGTTCACCCGCCCGTCACAACCCCGTGGGGGGATTATACCGTCCGGCTCCAGGACCCCGACGGCACGCAGCTCACGCTGTTTCAGGTGATGGAGAAAAAGGAAGAACGGTAACGGCAATAAGGTGCGGTTCTTGCCAGCTTATTTTTTTGAAACCGCTGCAGAGAACCGCTCACATTCCTACCGATAACAGCCGCAGATATAGAATGCG
>CALMGN010000241.1 GCA_937863605.1 uncultured Anaerolineaceae bacterium | reverse complement strand
CAATGAAAACCCAAATCCTGCGGCTGGACACCCACGATAACGCAACCTCGATATGCGATAAGCTGGCCTGGGCAAAAGCGCCCCGGATTTTGTTAGCGTTCCCGCGGCGCAGACCGCCTGTCCTGGACCGGTTGGACTTGACTTTGATTCAACGCAGCGCAGCCAGAGGGGGCGGACAGCTGGCGATTTCCACACTGAATACGGCAGTCATTGAAAACGCAAAAATTGTCGGCATTCCAGTCTTTCCATCCATTCCGGCAGCGCAGCGTTTGTCCTGGCGGGCAGGAACGCGCCGGCGACCCGTCAAACCGGGGCGGCGCGGCAGCCCGCCGGATTTGACTCAACTGCACAGCCAGTTGATGCCGAAAGCACCGGTTTCAATCCCAGTCGTGTTTCGGGTCTTCTTTTTTATACTTGGGGTTGCAGCCTTTTTAGCGTTGATCGCCTTATTCCTGCCGTCGGCAGTCATCGAAATCCCGCTAACGCGGGAAACCCAGACGCTTAACCTAACCGTTTACCCCGGCGTGGGAATTCCGGGCGTACTACCAGGCGGGCAGCTGCCCGCTGCCGTAATCCATACCACGGTGGAAGGGCGGCTCGAGTCGCTAGCCACCGGGGAGATCACGGTGCCAGACAAGCCAGCCGAAGCACTGGTGACGATTACCAACCAGACTGATCAAACTGTCACCATACCCGCCGGAACGGTATTTTCGACCACTGGCGATTCGCCGCAGCGATATTTGATCCTTAAACAGGCAGAGGTACCTGCTGGAATCGGGCAACAGGCTGAGGTGCGGGTGCAGGCTGAAGTACCTGGCAGCGCCGGGAATGTACCCGCAGGCACCATCCAGGCTGCAGCCGGGTTGGTTGGGCTGCAAATCACCGTAACCAATTCGGCAGCTGCTGAAGGCGGCAGCGACCGCACCGGGAGAACTGCCAGCGAAGCGGATTACAGTCAGCTGTACGATAAGCTAATCACCTCAATGACCGAAACCGCGCTTGCTGACCTTAAATTACAATACGGCAGTGAAATGGTGATCGTTCCGGAGAGCTTAGCCGTAGAAAATGTCCTGGAAGAAACTCGCCGCCCGGTGGTAAATGTTCCGTCCGACAGGGTGAGCCTGGCGCTCAAGGTGGCATTCACGGGCATGGCTGTCAGCCAGGATGATTTGGCAGCCGCAGCTTCCGCTGCCCTGGACGTGAACCTCGCAGACGGCTGGGCAGCTGACGCCTCCTCCCTTAAACTGGAAGAAAAAACTGCCTGGGTGGTCATTCCCGGCCAACGTCTGACCCTCGATTTACTGGCAGCCCGTTCGACCGTCCGAACAGTCAATACCGCTCAACTGTTTGGTGAAATCCAAGGCAAGCCGCTGGCCGAAGCCAGGCAGATCGTTCAATCCCAGTGGAGTCTGGCTATACCCCCAAGGATTCGCATTTCACCCGCCTGGTGGCCGCGGTTGCCATTCTTGCCCTTCCGCATGGAGGTCGCCGTCCAATGATCGGTTTTCCCGGACGAATCCTGGCTGTTGACCCTGGCTTAAAACGCATCGGCCTTGCAGTCAGTGACCCAACCCAGACCATTGCCAATCCGCTTGGCGTAGTCAACCATGTTTCACGAATGGTGGATGCTGCCCAAATTGCCGCGATTGCGGCTGAACAACAGGCGGTGTGCATTATCGTTGGTTACCCGCTCGATTCGGAAGGCCTGCCGGGACCAGCGGCTCGCAGCGCAGCGCGGGTAGCTCAAGCTGTCCGTTCGCAAACCGATCTACCCGTAGAATTATGGGATGAGAGTGGCAGCACCGAATCAGCGCGAGCAGCCCGAGTCGCCATGGGCGTTTCACGCCGCAAACGCAGCGGTCATCTGGATGAAATTGCAGCCACGGTGATTTTGCAATCCTACCTGGATGCCCAGCCTGCCAAAGATTCCGACAAACTTCCCTGAGGATTTAATTTTATGACCCAACAAAAACGTCGAACCCTGCCATTGACCTGTGTACTGCTGCTGGTAATGGCGTGTATTCTGGCTGGTGGTATGTTATGGCTGGTCGAGTCCATTCCAGCCATGGCGCAGGAGGCTTTTGGCATACCCAACCCCAGACTCGGGTTCGTACAGCGCATTCAATATTCAACGCAGCTGCTGATGGTCCGGAATGACCTGCTTTACCCGGTCAACCCGGTAAGCAGCGCCTCCCAAAGTTTTACCATCGCCGCGGGTGAATCGGTCAACTCTGTAGGATTGCGGTTGGAGCAGGCTGGTCTGGTGAACAACGCGGCGGCCTTCCGGTTGTACCTCATTTATTCAGGGCTGGATACCAACTTACAAGCCGGGAATTATGAACTTTCACCGGCCTGGAACTCCCTCGAGCTTGCCCACAAACTGCAAGACTCGACTCCGCTTGAGGTAACCTTTATCGTACTGCCGGGGTGGCGTGCTGAGGAAATCGCAGCCTCTCTGCCAACTTCAGGATTGTCCATCCAACCGGGTGAATTTTTGACCGCAGTGAATAATCCGCCGGCTGAAATTGTGGCCGCCCTTGGTCTTCAAGTTGACAGTTTGGAAGGCTTTCTGTACCCTGGCGAGTACCGTTTACTGCGCACCACCGACCTGAACGGGTTGCTGCGGGTATTTACCATAGAATTCAATGCGCACCTGACGGATGAATTGCGAACCAGGTTTGAGCAGCATGGGTTGACCTTACCGCAGGCGGTTACACTGGCGTCCATAGTTCAGCGTGAAGCCATGGTCGCTGATGAAAGCCCCATGATCGCGTCGGTCTTCTACAACCGGCTGGCAGCCGGCATGAAGCTGGATTCCGACCCGACGGTGCAATATGCGCTGGGTTTCAATCAGGGTCAGGCTACCTGGTGGACCAACCCGCTCTCCCTGGCAGATCTGGAAACTTTTTCCGCATATAATACTTACCAGAACGCCGGCTTGCCCCCGGGACCGATTAGCAATCCTGGTTTGGCAGCTCTGCAGGCGGTTGCCAGTCCGGCGGATTCTCCATATTATTATTTTCGAGCGCGCTGCGACGGGTCAGGGACGCATAATTTTGCGGCCAGCTTCGAGGAGCATCTCCAAAATGCCTGTCCATAATTGAACCCGTCCAACCAGTGAAATCATATCCGGAGTCGCAATGAAAACAATATTGGGCATTGATATCGGCGGCAGCGGCATTAAAGGTGCGCTGGTGAACGTCGAGACAGGTGCACTGGCCAGCGAGCGTAAACGCATTCCAACCCCAGAAGGGGCTCACCCGGGCGATGTAGCCGAGGTGGTGGGGCAGTTGGTATCCAGCTTCAAGTATAAAGGAGTGGCTGGCTGCGGGTTCCCGGCTGTAGTGCGCCACGGCATTGTAAAAACCGCTGCCAACATTCATCGTGCCTGGATTGGGCAGGATGTCAACTGGCTGTTGAGCGACATCAGCCGCTGCACGGTGCTAACTGTCAACGACGCCGATGCCGCTGGAATTGCTGAAATGTCCTTTGGCGCCGGACGTGACCAAAAAGGGGTGGTTTTAATTCTGACCCTCGGCACGGGGATCGGTTCGGCAATTTTTGTGGATGGTAAGCTGGTACCCAATTTGGAACTGGGGCATATCAAGATTCGCGGACGAGATGCCGAGGAACGCGCCTCAGACGCTGCCCGTCAGGACAAGGATTTGACCTGGAAAAAATATGCCAGGCGGCTTCAGGAATACCTGGATGAAGTGCAAGCCCTGGTCTGGCCGGATTTGATCATCATAGGCGGTGGAATCAGCAAGCAGACTGATGAATATCTGCCTCTGATTAAGTCCCAGGCAAAAATAATACCAGCCCAGTTGTTGAACCAGGCTGGCATTGTAGGCGCTGCGATGTACGCGTACCTGCAAAGTTGAATTAACCGCCGCCCCCGCCGCCTACCAGGCCGCCGTCGGTAAATTTGCGCATATCGCTGAATATTGACTTAATTTCGGCTTCGGTCAGTAGTTGGCCAGTCTCTTTGTGTTTAAGCTGCCCCTGACTTGCTTTCTCGAGTGCAACTTCCGGGATCGTCAGGTCGCGGCTCAAAGCCTCTTTGACCAGCGCTGCCCCGACCGAATAACCGATGATGGGGTTGAGGGCAGTGACCACGATGGTATTGCGCGCCAGCCAGCCTTCGGCTTTCGGCCGGTTTACCTTGATCCCCGCCACGCAGCGGTCAGTAAAGGCTTTGACTGCGCCGATGATGACATGCATCATCTCGAACAGATCATGGGCGATGATCGGCATCATCACGTTGAGTTCCAGCTGTCCAGCCTGCGACGCCAGGCTGACAGCCGTATCCAGCCCGATCACATGGAACATGGCCATATCGAGCATTTCAGCCAGCACCGGGTTGACCTTGCCCGGCATAATGGACGACCCGGGTTGTACCGCCGGCAAGCGGATTTCGTCAAATCCGGTGGACGGACCGGACGAGAGCAGCCGCAGGTCATTGGCGATACGCACCAGCGTAATGGCCAGAGTGCGCATGGAAGCCGAAAAGTCGGCCATGTCCGCCATGGACTGCATGCTCTCGAATAAATTGTCGGATTCATAAAGCGTCAGGCCGGACACCTTCGAAAGAACTTTAATCATGCGCGGGTGGTATTCATGGTGGGCGTTCAAGCCGGTGCCGGTGGCAGTGCCACCAATTCCCAACCGGCGCAGGCCTTCTGCGGCACGGCGGATGCGGTCGGAGTCGC
>CALMGN010000240.1 GCA_937863605.1 uncultured Anaerolineaceae bacterium | reverse complement strand
CGTAAGCCAGCCGGCGCAGTTCCTGGACGTTCTCCCAGCGTTCATTGCCTTCTTCACTGCCGTCCACAATGTAATCCTGATAGCCGGTATCGGCCACAATGCGGTCAAATAATTCAGGCAGGGTGATGTTATCTTCAGCCGCGGCGGTCCAGCGGGTTAGCATCATGCCAAAACCTGCAAGAACTTGTTCGCTGCGCCCCGAGAGCGGTCCCGGCTGCTGCTTGTCGCCGCCGGGTCGGCCAAGCTCCATCAGCATTTCACCGGGCGCGCGGCCGGCTGCCTGAGCGGCTTGCTTCAAGGCTAAGATAGTTTTATCGCCGACGCCGCGGGCGGGCACGTTGATCACCCGATCCAGCGAGACCTCGTCGCGCGGGTTATGCACCAATCGCAAGTATCCGATGATATCTTTTACCTCGCGCCGCCCATAAAACCGCTGTGCTCCCACCAGCCGGTATGGCATGCCCACTCGCAGAAAGGACTCTTCCAGCAGGCGCGACTGGGCGTTGGTGCGGTACATGACCGCAAAATTTCCGGCGGGCGTCTTTGAGCGCGACACCGCGTTGCGAATGGTTTCGACCACATATTCAGCTTCAGCTTTATCGTCCTCGGCCTCGTAAAGCGTCAATACTTCACCGCTGCCGCGGTCAGAAAACAGCCGCTTGGGCGTGCGGTACTTATTGCGGTTGATCACCCCCTGGGCAGCATTCAGTACCGTCTGGGTGGACCGGTAATTTTGTTCCAGCAGGATCTTTTGGGTCTGCGGGTAATCCTCTTCGAAGCGCAGCACATTTTTGTAGTCAGCCCCGCGCCAGCGGTAGATGGACTGATCTTCATCGCCTACCACGAAAATATTACGGTGCGCCGAGGACACCAGCTTTAGCAGCTCATACTGCACCACATTGGTGTCCTGAAACTCATCGACCAATACGTGCTCAAAACGCCGGGCGTAACGCTCGCGCACCGCCGGGTTGTCCACCAGCAGGCGCACCGTCTCCAGCAGCAGGTCGTCAAAATCGACTGCGTTGGATGCCAGCAGCAGCTGCTGGTAGCGTTGGTAAACTCGCCGGGTGACTTCCTCGCGGTAGTTGTTGGATGGAAAATCATCCGCTGTAATCAGATTGTTCTTGGCCTTGGAAATCGCCGCGTGAATACCTGTTGGCCGAAAGGTCTTGTCATCCAGATTCAAGTCTTTGATCGAGCGCCGCACGATCGATAGCTGGTCGTCAGCGTCCATGATCACAAAATTACGGTCGAAGGGCAGGTATTCCGCTTCACGCCGTAAAATCCGGGCACAGTTGGCGTGGAAGGTACCTAACCAGATCCCTTGCACCTGCCCCGGGAGCAGCGATTCGAGCCGGTGTTCCATCTCGCGGGCGGCTTTGTTGGTGAAAGTGACCGACAGGATGTTTTGCGGCTGCACGCCCATATGCTGAATCAAATAGGCAATGCGTTGGGTCAGAACACGGGTTTTGCCGGAACCAGGTCCGGCCAGGACTAAGGTTTGCCCGGTGCCGGCAGTGACGGCCTGACGCTGGGGATTATTCAAAATTTTGAGGGGATC
>CALMGN010000239.1 GCA_937863605.1 uncultured Anaerolineaceae bacterium | reverse complement strand
GAGACTGCCGAGCGGGCGCTGGCAGACGGTCTGATGCTGCTCGAGCCGCGTGCCCTGGTGCGTGTTCTGGATGTGGATGGGCTCAACCATCAGCGGCTCAAACTGACGGGAAATGGTTCGTTGACCGGCGCTGCCATCGGTCAGCACCTGGCTGGGGCGCAGCAGGTCGCAGTGGTGCTCTATACCAGCGGAGCGGCGCTGGAAACCCGCATCCAGCAGGCGATGTCCAACGACCCCCCCTACGCCTTCGCGCTGGACGGGGTAGGCAACGCCGCCAACGATGCGCTGTCGCTGCTGGTATACCGCCACGTCAACCGTCTGGCTGATGAGCACGGCTGGCAATCGTCGATCTTCCTCAACCCGGGCATGCTCGGCTGGAGCGTGGAACAAGGGCAGCCGCAAATTTTCGGGCTGGTCGATGCTGCGGTAATCGGGGTGAGCGTCAATGAAAACCTGGCCATGCACCCGCGCAAAACCACCTCTGGCGTTATCGGAATAGGCTCCGGCATGACCCCCGCCGAAGGACCTCCCTGCGCGTACTGTGCGCTCAACGAGACCTGCCGTTTCAAAGGCCGCCACGTACACCCGGGTGTGGAGTAAATCCGCAGGTTCCTTTCCGGCTGTGTGTCTTTTATGCCGGGCATGGGTTAAAATGATTTGTGTGTAACAACAAACTTAATCTTTTAAGCGGGGAGCGCGAAGTGCGGCCATCCTGGGATTCTTATTTTATGAAAATTGCGGAAGATGTAGCGTTGCGCAGCACCTGCGACCGCGCCATGGTTGGGGCGGTGCTGGTGCGCGAGAAGCACATCATCTCCACCGGTTACAACGGTTCGCCTGCCGGGCTGGAGCATTGTGACGACATCGGGCACCTGATGGTGGAAGGACACTGCGTCCGTACCGTGCATGCCGAGGTTAATGCCATCATCCAGGCAGCCGTTTTCGGGCAGGCCACCAAGGACGCCGACTGCTACGTGACCCATTTCCCCTGTCTCAACTGCACCAAAATGCTCATCAACGCGCGCATCTCGCGGCTGGTGTATGCCAACTCCTATCGGGTTGACCCCACCGCGTTGGATTTTTTAACCCGGGCCGGGGTCGAGCTGGTCTGCATCGATGATATTCCCGATCAGCTGCCGATCGATATCACCCCGGCAAGCTGACACTGGCTCCCTCTCCAGGAAATCCATCAGCATTCACCGGTAGAAAAGGTTTTTTATGCCAATTATGTTGGTTGACCAACTTCGTTTTGCCCGCAGCGAGTTTGTGCGCTGCCTTGAAGGGCTCTCGGCTGATGACGCCCTGCTGCGGATTGGGCCTTTGAATTCGCTCAGCTGGCGGGTCGGTCACCTGGCCAGCCACGAGAATGCCTTATGGGTGATGGTTGCCCAGGGCAAGAATCCCTACCCCGATCTGTATAAAGCGGTCGGCACCGGAAAGCCCGCCAGCACACCGCCGTTGGACGAGATGTGGCAGGTCTGGCGCGAGATCACCCGGGAAGCGGACGTGTTTCTCGATACTCTCACACCGGCCATGTTGACCACACACCTGGAGTGGAAAGGCAAGCCGCACGCTGAAAGTATCGGCAACATGCTGCTGCACGTCATTTATCATTACTTTTTCCACATCGGCGAAGCCCACGCCAACCGCCAGGTGCTGGGGCATACCAGCCTGCCCGAATTTATTGGTGAAATGCCCGGTAATTTTGAGTATCGCCCGGATTAAGCGTAACCTGATGCCGCCCATCCCTGTCTGGACCGATGAAATCCGGGTCCATCCCTACGAAACCGATTTGAATAATGAATGGAAACCAACGGCCTTTTTCCAGGCGTTTCAAGCCGCAGCCAACGCGCACGCTTCCAACCTTGGCTTTGATTATCACACCATGCTCGCCGCTGACCATATCTGGGTACTCACGCGGCTGAAAGTATATTTTTACCGCTTCCCAACCATGGGCAGCCGCATGATCCTTCGCACCTGGCCGAAGGGTATCCGGCAGAAAATTTTCTTCACCCGTGATTTTCAAATTACCGCACCCGACGGTCAACTGGTTGCCGCCGCCACCTCCGCCTGGCTGCTGATCGACCCAAAGACTCGCCGCATGCAACTTCCCGGGGCATTGACCGGAACCCTGCCGGATAACTCCGGGCTGAACGCGCTGGAAGAGGATTTAATGAAACTCGCTCCGGAAAATGGGCTGGAGGAAAAGTTCACCACCCGGGCCGGTTACAGTGTGGTGGACGTGCTCGGGCACGTCAATAATGCCCGCTACATCGACTGGGTGATGGACTGCTTCCCGATTGAGCAATTCAAGACCCACCAACTGGCCTGGCTGCAAATTAACTACAACAATGAGGTGCGCGCCGGTGAAACGGTGCAGATCTACGCTGGTGCCAGAAATGGCAATGCTTCCCGTTGGTTGGTGGTCGGCGAAAAACCGGTCAGCGGCGAACGCGCCTTTGAGGTGGAATTGGCCTGGACCGAACGCGCCTGATGCCTCTCCCTGGCCAGGGAGAGGGTGGTGAGGGTCGATTTAAGACCAGACGATGCTTTCCAAAATTATTTTCCACATTCAAAATTAAGATATTTTTTATATAATTAGACCATGTTGTTTAAGCATTCTGAGGGAGATCGTTAACTGATTTCCGGGATTCACTTTTTGCCAGATCGGAGAGCAGGAATGACCGATAATATCGCAGAATTGGTGCGCAAAGCCCGCGCAGCCCAGGAGCAGATAGAATTCTGGCCGCAGGACCGGGTGGATGAAATGGTCACGGCAGTTGGCTGGCAGCTGTATCAGCGGCCGCATGCCGAAGCCTGCGCACGGTCAGCAGTCAGCGAAACCGGCATGGGGGTGTACGCCGACAAGGTCCTCAAGCACCAGAAAAAAACGCTTGGCACGCTGCGCGACCTGCACGGGTTGAAAACCACCGGGGTCATCGAGGAAGACCCGGCCCGCGGGCTGCTCAAAATCGCCAAACCTGCCGGCGTGATCGGAGTTCTCTCACCGGTGACCAATGCCTCGTCCACCCTGGCGGTCAATGGGCTGCCCATCTTAAAAACACGCAATGCAGTCATTTTTGCGCCGCACCCCAAAGCCAAAGCCACCGCTGACCTGACCTGCAACTTCATGCGCGCCGGGCTGGCGCAGGTAGGCGCGCCGCTTGACCTGGTGCAAAATCTGACCGCCCCCACCGTCGAGCTGACCCAGGAATTAATGAAACACGTTGACCTGGTGGTCGCCACCGGCGGCAGCGCCATGGTCAAAGTGGCTTATTCCAGCGGGACCCCGGCCTACGGGGTTGGCGCGGGCAATTCAGTGGTGGTGGTCGATGAGACCGCCGATCTGGCGGACGCTGCCAACAAAATCCGCTTGGGGAAAATATTCGACAATGCCACCTCTTGCTCCTCCGAAAATTCAGTGGTCATGCACCATTCGATCTACGATGCGATGCTGGAACGCTTCGTGGAACTCGGCGGCTACCTGTGCAATCAGGACGAGAAGCGAGCCCTGGGCCAGGTGATGTGGCCGGACGGCGAACATCTCAGCCGTGACATTGTCGGTCAGCCTGCGCTTAAAATCGCCGGTTTAGCAGGTATCCCGGCTCCGACTGGCACCACTTTTCTGATGGTACAAGGAGAGGCGGTAGGACCGGCTGATCTGTTCTCCGGCGAAAAGCTTTCTCCGGTGTTAACTTTGTGGCGCTACGGAGCGTTTGAGGAAGCCATCGGCCTGGTGCGGGACATCACCCGCTACAGCGGCTACGGGCATTCTTGCGGCATTCACACTACCAACCCGGCGCATGTGCTGGAATTAGCCACCCGGGCGCGAGTCAGCCGCATGCTGGTGCGCCAGACCCAGGTTTACGGCAATTCCGGCAATTACGACAATGGGCTGCCGTTTGCGCTGACGCTCGGCTGCGGCACCTGGGGTGGCAACATCACCTCCGAGAATGTGCATTGGAAACATTTCATCAACACCACCTGGGTGTCCATGCCCATCCCGCCAGTGGTGCCAGATGAGAAATCCATTTTTGGCGCGCACTGGCAGAAATTCGGGTTGTAGCGGCGGGCACGCGGAATTGATGCGTCTTTTGTAGCCCCCTTGTTTAAAGCGCGCCATACTTTGCGCTGACACGTAATTCGTGATGATTGACTTTACTAAAAAATCTATTTACATTCAGACCTGATGGGTGCGAGGCACTTTAAAAGTGCCTCGCACCTGCATTTGACCTCGAAAGAACAGGTGCATCGCTCCTTTGTCGGTGGTCAATTGGCCTGTTTGTTATCCCAGGAGCAACGCACCCGGGAGTTTTCACCTCAAAAGTTTTCACATGTTTTGGATGCCTGTCCTGGAGTCCTGCGCTGACACCTGCGCTGGAATCGCCCGTGAATCCT
>CALMGN010000238.1 GCA_937863605.1 uncultured Anaerolineaceae bacterium | reverse complement strand
CCCATCTTAGCGCTGCTTTCCATCATCATCGGGACTTCGCTGTAACCTGGATAAACATCCACCCGGCGCAGATCGCTGATGCCCCACAGGTTGGAGGTAGCACTCTTTTGCAAGCCAATCGCCAGCGAAATGAGCAGGATCACCGACGCCGTGCCAATCACCACGCCGACTGCCGTGAGCATGACGCGGCCTTTGCGGCGTCCCAGGTTATCCAGAATTAGCCGTAACAAATCGATAAATCGCATGAGAATCCTCGTTCATTGTCCCACATGCACAAATATGTCCAGGTGCGCTTTATCCCTTGGGTCCGGGTTGAATAGGCTTGGAGTTGCCTGGCAGCGGTTCAATGGGAATTTCCTCAATAGGCTTCTCCGGCTGGGATGGTGAGCTGTCCAATCCGAACAGGCCCTTGAAGAAGCGGACGATCTTCTGCCACAAGGTTTCAGTCCCGGAGCCATTACTGCCATTGGCGGGGAAGTTGGGATCCTGACCCTCAGGCATGGGTTCGAAGGCTGGCATTTCCTGAACTTCGATCGACAAGTTCTGCACGATCACCCGCTGCTGGTTAAAGTCATCGGTGTAGTTGACTGTGACCTCCAGGTCGAGCGGGCCGGCCTGGAACGGCATGACGTTGGCATCCAGGGTGAAATAGCCACCCGGTTCCAGCGCGCCGACCAGCGAGACATTGTTGGTCACATCCGCATTCTGCGCGGTCACCTTGATATTGCCGAGTACCGTCGATTTACGGCCCAGGTTGGTAATCTGCAGTGGCAGCATATTCATATTGCCGGTCATGAACACGCCCGGGTCGCGGTAGAAACCGATTTCGACCTGCGGCAGTTGGAAAACCAGCAGGGTGATAATCTGGTCATTGCTCTGGCGCGCACCTTTGGTGTCGTCAAAGACAAAGGAAATCTTGAAGGCATAGGCTGCCGGGTTAGCGGTCACATTGACCACCAGCGGCACGCTGATTTCTTTGGTAGCACCTGCAGGCAGGTCGCCCAGATACACCAGGTTCGAGGAACCCAGCGGCGCAAAGGTGGAAAGGTCGCTGCCACCGCCCGAAACGCCCGCGCCCGGGGTACCGCTATCGGCGCTGCCGCCGCCAAGCACCATCGTCACCGTGCGGGCATCCGCATTGCCAAGGTTGATCACGCTGAGGCTGAGGGAGAACATGGAACCGGGTTGCAGCGGTTCCACATCGGTCGCGTAGTTGCTGACAACCAGCTGCGGCCGGCTAACAGCGGTCGGGGTGGCGGTAGGACGAGCCACTCCACCGGAAGAGGACGGCTGGCTGAGGCTGATGGTGATGGTGAAGGTCTCGGTAAAGGTCGCGGTGCCAGCCAGGTCGGTGTAGCTAACATTGACGGTAATCGAGCCGTATTTCATTCCGAAAAGCGATGAACTGGCAATGAAGGGCTGCACCACGTCCAGGCGCTCTCCGGGGTCGATCTCGCTCAATACCCGGACACCGCCCGTCTCGACGGGCATGAATTCACTGCCGCTGAAAGTCAGAACCACGTTGCGTCCCCAATCCTGCCCG
>CALMGN010000237.1 GCA_937863605.1 uncultured Anaerolineaceae bacterium | reverse complement strand
TCGCGCAGGATAAAACCCGCCAGAACATACAGCGGGATGGAGGTGGTTTCGATAGCCAGGAAGAGCATGATCAAATCAGCGGCGGAAGCCATCAGGCTCATGCCCAGTGTGCTGACCAGCAATAGAGCGTAAAACTCTCCACGCAGCCGCACAGAATCGGTCACAGCCGTGTACAACGCTGTCAGCGCTGCGCCAGCCAGGAAGACCATGCGGAATACAAACGCGGCTGAGTCGAAGCGCAGCATGCCGCCCCAGACCAGGGCTCCCTCAGCTGCCGGGCGGGAAAATAAGACTGCCAGCAGCATGATGACTGCCAGACCGGCAGCAGTCAACCAGCCCAAATAGCGCCGCGTGTTACCGCGCCAGATCAGGTCAACCACCAGGAGTAAAGCTGCCAGCGCCACCAGCCCAATTTCAGGCAGAATTGCCAGCATCATCGTAGAGGTAAATTCCCCGGCAGCCACTAAGCACCTCCCAGGAGTGCAAGGATGGTCTTGACCCCGGATTCAATCATGGGGACCATTAGCGACGGGAACACGCCCAGACCGATCATCACGGCAGCGAGACCCCCGATAACAATTTTGTCCTTGACGGTAACGTCCTGTACCCCGGCCAGGCTTTCCGGCAAGTCGCCGAAGAATACCCGCCGGATGGTCAGGAAAATATAGCCCGCAGTGATCAGAATACCGAGCACGGCAATGACTGCCACCAGCGGCGCAGCGCGCCAGGCACCCATGAATACCGGGAACTCGGCGACAAAGCCGGAAAAGCCCGGCATACCCATCGAGACCAGGCCGCCGACGATAAACCCAATTGCCGCCCAGGGCATTTTACGCACCAACCCGCCCAACTTGGGAATATCGCGGGTGTGCGCCCGGTCATACACCATGCCGACGATGGAGAAGAATAGAGCCGTCATCACGCCGTGCGAGAACATTTGCATGCCGGCGCCTATCAACCCCTCGCGTGAAAGGGTGGCAAAACCGATCAACACCAACCCCATGTGTGAAACCGAGGAGAAACCGATGACGTACTTGAAATCGGTCTGGATAAGCGCTATGAATGCGCCGTAAACTACATTGATGGTCGCCAGGATCAGAATCAGCCAGGCCCATTGACGCGCCCCCTCAGGCAGCAGCATGATACCGACCCGCAGAGCCGCAAAAGCACCGACCTTCATTTCAACGCCCGCCAGCAGCATCGAGATGGCAGTCGGAGCGGCAACGTGACCGTCCGGGGCCCAGGAGTGGAAGGGGAAGATGCCTCCCAGAATGGCGAACCCGAGGAAGACAAATGGGAACCACAAGCGTTGGAAAGCCACGGCGAAGCCGGCATTTTCCAGCGCCAACATATCAAAGGTGCGCAGACCGGAGCCGAAATAAATCGCCAGTGCGCCGATCAACGCCAGCATGGAGCCAATGAAGAGGTACAACGTCAGTTTCATGCCGCCGTATTCGCGCGTCTTGGGCGAGCCCCAGATCACGATCATCAGGTACTTGGGGAAAACAGCCAACTCAAAGAAGAAGAACAACATGAATAAATCCAGCGAGCAGAACACGCCCAGCACACTGGTGGCTAGAAACAATAAGAAGGAGAAGAACTCGCGCGGGCGGTCATGTACGCCCCAGGAAACCAACACGCCTGAGACGATCACCAGCCCGGAAAGCAGTACCATGGGCAAGCTGATGCCGTCCACCCCGACAAAATAGGAGATGCCCAGCGCCGGCAGCCAGTCAAACCGCTCCTGGAACTGGTAACCCCCGGCACCAATGTCATAGCTGGCGTAAAGCCAGATCGAAAGCGCCAACACGATGACGCCCGCTGCCAGGGCTACGCCTTTGATCCAGAATTTCTTTTCCTCCGGCAGCAGCAAAAGGATCAGAGCTGCGACCAGGGGGGTGAAGATCAGAACACTCAATATTGGAAACTGCATCCTTCACCTCTCAGAAAAGGAACGCGACAGCCCGGTTGATGACATCCAGCAGCCAGGCCGGCCAGACACCGATGAGCAGCATGAGAACCATGAGCGGCGCCATCACGATCAACTCCCGCGCGTTGATATCCGTCAGCTTGCCTTCCCAACGGGTATTGAGCGGGCCGTGAAGCACCAGCTTGAGCGCCTTGAGAATGTACGCGCCTGTAAAGAACAAGCCGACCATGCTCAAGGCAGTCGCCAGAGTAAAGATGGGCCAAACGCCCCGAACTATAAGGAACTCAGAGACAAACCCGTTCAAACCTGGCAGCCCCAACGAGGCCATGGCGGTAAAGATCAGCACCGTGCCGTAAACTGGCAGGATGGCATACAACCCGCCCATTTCATTCAGATCGCGGGTATGGGCACGGTCGTAGATCACCCCCACCAGGAAGAACATGCCAGCCGCGCTGAGCCCGTGGTTGAACATTTGCAACACCGCGCCGCTGAGGGCTATGTTTCTGTCTAAAATGGTCCCGGCAGCGGTGGCATTCCATGTGTAAGCGGCTGCGGCTACACCAAGCACCACAAATCCCATATGGTTAATCGAGGAATAGGCCACCAGCCGCTTGAAATCGTTCTGGGCATACGCCCCTAACGCACCGAAGATGATGGCGGCTACCGCCAGGGCTGCCAGCACCCAGGCATAACGTTGAGCCTCAGCCGGGAACAGCGGAAGCACCAGGCGCAGGAAACCGTACGCGCCTAATTTGAGCAACACCCCCGCCAGAATCATCGAACCGGCAGTGGGCGCCTCGGTATGCGCATCTGGCAGCCAGGTGTGGAACGGCCAGATGGGCACTTTGATGGCAAACGCAATCACGAACGCCCAGAAGGCAATGGTTTTGACCGTTTCCAGCGGGATGCCGATCGGCATAGCCAGCGATTGAATAGTCGGCCATTTTTCGGCCAGGGTAACCAGATCAAAGGAGCCAACTGCCACGCCCATTAACTGAATGGCCAGCAGCAGGCCGAGCGAACCGCCCATGGTGTAAAGCACGAACTTCAAAGCAGCGTAATTACGGTTGGCGCCGCCCCACTGGGCAATCAGGAAGTACATGGGCACCAGACCAACTTCCCAGAAGACGAAGAAGAGCATCAGGTCTAAGGCCATGAAAACGCCCAGCATGCCCGTCTCGAGCAGCAGGAAGAGGATCATGTACGGCTTGACGCGTTCCTTGATACTAAAGGAAGCCAGCAGCGCCAACGGGGTCAGCAGGGTGGTCAATAGCACCATTGGCAGTGAAATGCCGTCGATCCCCAGATGGTACGAGGCGTTGATGGCTGCGTACCAGGCAGCTTGTTCCACAAATTGGAACGGAGTGGCGGGATTCGGCACCGGATTGAAGCGCGCCCAGGCAAACACAGTAAGGGCGAACGGGATTAAGGATGCTGCCAGCGCCCCCCAACGGAATACCTTGACGTTCTTGCCCGGAATAAGCAGCAATATGAGCGCCGCAGCCGTGGGCGTGAATAAGATCAACGTAAGCAGGTGATTTTCGATGAATTCCATCCCTCGACTGCCTCCCCGCCCTTAGCTAATGCCAACCGTAAAATAAATGACCAGCCCGGCCAGCACCAAAAGCGATATGGCGATGACCATGTACTGTTGAATGCGTCCGGACTGCTTGCTACGCAAGTACATCCCCACCCCGCGAGTGGATCGGGCGGCGCTGTCCCCCGCGCCGTTCACCACCGGCAGATCGATGACGTTGCGCAATCCGTTCCCCAGCCAGACCCCAAAGCGGGCAATGCCGTGCAAAATCCCGTCAATGATGGTCTGATCGAGGAATTTGTAGGTGAAGACATTTGCCACCCAGTTAGCCGGCCGGATAATGGCAGCCTGGTAGAACTCGTCCACGTAATATTTGTTCTTCAAAACCGTGTAAAGGCCGCCAATTTGTTTTTCGAGCGGGTCGATCCGCTCCTTCAATCCGCGATAAACGACCCAGCCGAGCGCCAGCCCGCCGAGCGCGACGATCAGCGAGGTGAACAACGGCACCAGACTGTGAACCGCTTCAACTGGCTCAACATGCAGCATGCTGCCGACAAATTCCTCGAACCAGTTAGGAATTAATCCGCCCAGCCCGGGGAAATCCGCCGGAATGCCCGACCAACCGGCTCCAACCGCAAAGACCGCCAGGACAACCAGCGGCAGGGTCATGGTCCATTTGGACTCGTGGGCATGTTCAGCCGCCCTGGTGCGCGGCTTACCCAGGAAGGTCAGGGTTATCTGGCGGGCAGTGTAGAAAGCGGTTAGCAGGGCTGCCAGCGCCAGAGCGATGAACACCCCCATATTACCGCTCTTGAAAGCACCGGACAGGATCTCGTCTTTCGACCAGAAACCCGCAGTGACCAGCGGGAAACCGGAGAGCGCCAGGCCACCAATCAGGAAGGTCCAGAAGGTAACCGGCATCTTCTTGCGCAGCCCGCCCATGTTGAGCATGTTCTGCGGGTCAATATGCTCGCTGGTGTGCTGAACGCCATGCTCCATGCCGTGAATGATCGAACCGGAACCAAGGAAGAGCAGCGCTTTGAAGAAGGCGTGGGTCACGAGATGGAAGGCGGCAGCGGCGTATGCCCCTACCCCCAGCGCTGCGATCATATAACCCAGCTGCGATATGGTGGAATATGCCAGAACGCGTTTCACGTCATTCTGTGCCACAGCAATCGTCGCTGCGAATAGTGCAGTGAATGCCCCAACAATGCCCATCACCAGCATGGGCGTGGTCACCGCCCCGCCAGGTTCCCAACCCGCAGAGAGCAGCGGGAAGAAGCGAATCACCAGATAGACGCCGGCTGACACCATGGTCGCCGCATGGATCATCGCGGAGACCGGCGTGGGACCTTCCATGGCATCTGGCAACCAGATATGCAGCGGGAACTGAGCTGACTTGCCGACAGTGCCGATGAAGATCAGAATGCCGATCAGCGCGGCCCACGAGAGGCCAAACACCGGCGAGAGCGCACCCGCCAATTGTCCAAGCACCACCGGGTTGGAGAGAATCTCCTGATAATTCAGCGTGCCGGTCAGCGAGTAGAGCGCTGCCAGGCCGAGGAGCATAAATACATCCCCTACGCGGGTGGTCAGGAACGCCTTGATCATGGCCTTGCGCGCCGATTCTTTAGCGTACCAGAAGCCAATCAGCAGGTAGGAACACAATCCCATGATTTCCCAGCCAACATAAAGCGTCAGCAGGTTGTCGGTGACCACCAGCAGGAACATGGCAAAGGCAAACAGGCTGATGAGCGCAAAAAAGCGCGAATACATCGGCTCGATAGAGGGAACGTGAATGATCTTGCCTTTTTTTTCCTTGACTTCGGCGCCTTCCGGCGGCAGGCCTTTGCGATCATGCTTGCCAGCCGGCTGACCAAAGTTGTGGTAGCCAACAGAATAAATGAAAATCATCAAAACGGTCCAGGCTACGAAGAAGAGCACAACCGTAGAGAGTGGATCGATTTGGATGCCTATTTTTAAGCTGGTATCACCGGTCGGCAGCCAGGGGATGGATTGGGCAAATGGATGCTCACTCAACCCTTCGGTAGTGACTGCCCGGATAAACACGACCATACCCGCAAGCCAGGAAAGTCCCGCCGCGATTAATGCCACCCAGTGACTGAGGGCTTTATTCCGGTTGGTGAACAGCACAATCAGGAAGAATGCCAGCAGGGGCGGCAGCGGGATTAGCCAGGTTAAGGTTTCAGATGTCATTGCACCTCTCCGCCAGCAAGATCAACCCTTGAGCAGGGTCATTTCGTCAACCACAGGCGTTTCACGCCGCCGGTATGCCGAGATAATCAGCGCCAGGCCGACGGCCACTTCAGCCGCCGCGACGATGAAAACCATGGCCACAAAGACCTGCGGAGCGATTTGACTCGTTCCCTGGAGCTGGGTGTGATAATGCCAGAAAGCCACCAGGTTGATGTTGACCGCATTGAGCATGAGTTCAACGCTCATCAGGATCGAAACAGCGTTCTTGCGGCTGAGAACGCCAAACAGGCCGATACAAAACAGCGCAGCCGCCGCAATCAGGTACCAGGATAGCGGGATCATTCGGCTTTCTCCTTGCGCTCCATAGCAATATAAATGGCGCCAACCAGGGCAGCCAGCAACAGGATGGAAGCCACCTCGAATGGAATGACATACCCGGCCGGGTTTACCAGCGCCGTGCCGAAGGCGGCCAGGTTTTCGACGTCAGCCGGAAGCTCGTTGAGCATCCCCTGAAAATCTTCCCAGGTGGCCAATAATCCGGCCAGTAGCCCAAACAGAATGACTGCCATTAAGGCTGGCAGCCACCATCCTTTTATCACTTGCGTGGTCTCCTCGTCCATCACCCGCCGGGTGAGCATCAGTGTAAAGATGATCAGGATGCTGATGGCCCCGATATAGACCAGCACCTGTACGATCGCAAAAAAGCCGGCCTGCAGCGTAGCAAACAGGATGGCTACCCCCAGCAGCGTCATAATCAACCACAATGCCGAGTGCATCATTTTGCGGGAGGCGACCACCATCACCCCGGAAAACAGGGTGACGACCGCGACAATTAGAAAGACAACTTGTAATCCGCTCATCCCTTCGCTCCTGAGCCGGGTTGGATAAATAGATTGTCAGGGCTGGCGATTGGACGCTCGCGCGAACCAACCTCTGGCCGGGTTGTTTTGACACCGCGCCGGATCAGCCGTTCCGCGACCACCAGGATCACCAGGTTCGCCACCAGCAGGATGATGGTCCGCTGCCAATCAGCCGCCCCGACAAACAGGCGGTCAACCAGGGCAATGACCATAATCACCACCAACGAAAGCGGCGTCAGCACCTTCCAGTTAAGTTCCATCATCTGATCGATTCGGAAGCGCGGATTGGTCCCGCGGAAGAGAATCAAAGCAAAATACACGATGAAGGTCTTGATGAAAAAGTAGACCAAGCCGAGCACTGGGATCTGATCAGCGCCCGGGCCGCGCCAGCCGCCCAGGAAAACGGTGACAAAAATGAAGGAAGCAGTGAAGGCATGCAGAAATTCGCCGACGAAAAACATGCCAAATTTCAGGCCGGAATATTCCACATTGTAACCGGCAACAATTTCGGATTCGGCTTCTGCCAGGTCAAATGGAGCGCGGCCGGTTTCGGCGACCGACGCGATGAAGAAAATCAAAGCCGCAGCCGGCGCCACGACAATGTACCAGGGAGTTTGAGCCTCAACAATATCGACCAGACTCATCGAGCCAGTAAGCATCACTGGGACAAGCGCTGAAATGACGAATGGGACCTCATATGAAATCAATTGAGCCACAGCGCGCAAAGCGCCGACCAGCGCGTACTTGTTGTTGGAGCCCCAGCCTGCCAGTATGATCCCAACCTCCCCAAGCCCACCGACGGCGATTAAAAATAATATCCCGACCGAGATGTTGACCCCAAAAAAGGTCTTGGAGAAGGGTGTCACCGCCCACATCATCAACACCGCAGCGACGGAAAGGATCGGCGCCAGGTTGTAGGCAACCCAATCGACCCCATTGGGGGTGATGAGCTCTTTGGTGAAGATCTTGAGCATGTCGGCAAGTGGTTGGAACAGCCCCCACGGTCCCAGGCGGTTTGGACCAAAACGATCCTGCAGCCGACCGATCAGTTTACGCTCATACCAGATCAAGAAGACTACAAAAAACATGGCTCCGGCTGCTAAAACAAAAGCACCGATAACGAATCCGACAGTGGTCGCCCACCCCGGTCCCCAACCGATACTTGCCAGCAGACCTTTGGCCCACTCGATGATGAAATTTATGGGGTCACGCCAGAAGCTCATACCTGCCTCCAACCCGGCGAGCGGCTAGCGCCACTCTAAGGCGCCCTTCCGCCAGGCATAAAGCAACCCGCCCAGCAAAATGAGAATAAAGAGGATTGCCTCGACCACCGCATAAAGCGGCAGTTGTTTATACGCAACTGCCCATGGGAAGAGCAGCACAGCCTCCACGTCGAACACCAGGAATACCAGCGCGAATACGTAGTACTGGACTTTCATTTGCACCCATGCGGGTCCGACGGTTTCCATTCCGCATTCGTACGTCGCGTTTTTAACTGAATTCGGTTTTCTGGGAGAAAGCAGTGCGGCTATCGATATGGCTGCCGCTGGTAAGAACATGGATACCAGGGCAAATATGCCCACGTAGAGCCAGTCGTTCAGCATGGTAGCTCCTATAAATTTATTTAGGGAACTCAGGGATAAACTGGTATCTTGCGCCCACCCAACCCAAACATTTTATCAACAATAAAATATTAAGTAAAGTTTAATGTAAGGGCAATAATTTTAAAAATCACAATTCAAGTATAGACATCCAGACAGGATCGGCTGAAGAACGAATTACTTGCTGTGCCGGCGAATAAAGAGGACCCCCGCGAGGCTAACCAGGATAACCCCGCTCCACCGCAGCCAGACCGCCGGAACCGGCCCCAGGAAAATTGCGCGCACCTGCAACCGGCGAGCTGCAAGGACCACACGCTGTTCTAGACTGTCCTCAGCCGATGGCAAAGCATAAATCCACAGGGTGCCGGAATGCACTCCAGCCTCAACCGGCTGCAGTTCCCAGCGGAAATCGAGCGTTTCGGCCGCACCGATGGGTTGTGCCAGGTTACCTGGAGGCCCGCTGGTTATCCCAGTGAACTCGATCCGCGCCCCCACCACGCGCATTTCAGCTGCCGCGGCTGGCGGCTGGACTTTCAACCGGGCTGTTCGCGAGTCACCGCGGCGGATGGCGGTCGGCCATTCCAGCCAAAAATGGTATTCACTGGCAGCAGAATCTGGCGATGCAGTTGTCCATTCAGCCCGGTCAAGCGGCAGCGGCCAGGTCGTGGCCGCCAAAAGGACTAGACCCAATACCAGAATCACCATCGGGATTAGTTTGCGCCAGAGTCGAGTGGACACTGGGGTATTATACAAAAAAAGGGCACAGACCTACTGTGCCCTTCGAAAAAAGTCCGATCCACCCTTATCCGATATATATTTCGACGTGATCGCCTTCCTCATCCACCTCAATATAAAACGGTTCGTCGCGGGAAATAGCCTTATTCACCTCGCTCAACGTCTCACCGATGTTTTTATTGCGCACTTCTTGCGGTAACCATGAGGGATTGATTTTGAAGAACCAGCTTGCCAATCCTAGCGGAAGCGGCATGCTGATGCGAATGTTCTTTTCCTTGCCGTTTTCCATTTCGGTCACGCGCAGGTGGAGCCAGCGGGTGTTCAAGCTGGTCGCCATGCCGACCACACCAATGGCAAATGGAATCCACGAAAGCCAGAACCCCCAGCCAAACGGGTGGGTTTGCCAGCCCTGAATCATCCAGTTTGCCGAGATCAGGGTCAACACCAAAAAGGCTCCAAACAGCAGCCAGGAAATGATGCGGAATCGGGAAAAGTCTGGCAATTCCGATTTAGGGGGTCCATCTTTCCCGGTAGTGACCAGGGATAGCACCTCAATCATCGGGTCGGGCGCAGGACTGGCAGGTTCCTGCTCGTTGACGAGCTGTTCGCTGTCAAACACATCCAACTGGCGCAGGCCCTCTTCCGGAGTAACCTCGCCCGATTCAATTTTTTGTAAGATTTCAAGCCGGTGGCTGTCCATAGCATCCTTCGCATGCAATGATTAATCTGACCAATCGTGATTATTTGCCAAATTTACCGTTCAACGCATCCAGCAGCTGGTTGGCCTCCTCGGCGGTAATCTTTTTCTCGCTCAGCATGTTCAGCACGATCATACGCTCCTCGTCACTGACCTTTGCACGCGGTGCTGGCGGTGTATTTGCCGCTGCTCCGCTGCCGGTTTTTGGCCAGAAGTCTTCCATATTGGGCATGTTGAAACGGTCCATTTTCCGCATGGCTTGTTCCATCTTGACCTCAGCGCGCCGGCTGGCAGCGTTGGCTCTAGCCTCAGCTGCCCGAATTTTCGACTGAATCCTCCGCTCGATGCGGTCATTGATGAGACTGGAAGTCCAATCCCGGGATGGTTCCTCCGCGGGGACAAAATCTTCGGCCACCAGGTCTTCTTCCCAACCTGAGTTGAGGATATACACATTTCCGCCGGCATGCAGCCGAACAAGCGGTCCGCCCGCGCCTACCGAGGTGCGGTGACGTCCGGTGGCATATCGCAGCGGTTCGTTGCCGGTTTGCAGGACCACCTTTTCACCGCCGCTGTGAGCCTCAAGGTTAAAATTTGCATCAGCCGGTACCCAGAGTTTGATATTGCCGCCCGCCAGGGCTTCCAACTCGTTCGGCGAGGCGGGGAATTTGGCTTTAATGTTGCCGCCGGCATGCACTTTTTGCACCAGCAGGACGTCAAGAAGCTTAATATTGCCGCCAACGTTCGAAACGGAAAGCGTTCCAACGGCTGAACTGCCTTTGAGGTTGCCGCCAATGTTGTGGATGCGCAGGTCGCCAGTGGTGCCAGTAAATTTGCAGTGCCCAGAGACATTACCGCAGGTGACAGGCCCGGTGGCCTGAAAATTAAGGTGTCCGCCAACCGATTGGATGTTGATTTCACCCATTACCGAGGCGATCGTCAATGAACCTTCCACCAGGCTGATCTGCAGCTGCGCATTGACTGGCACTTTCAACACCAGGTCCTCTTCGGCGTAAAGCCGTAGCTTATCCTCCAGTAATTCTGCGGTCAGTAAATCCTCGGTACGCACCTGGGCTTCAACATTCTCTTGCGCCCAACCGCTGATCATTAAATTGGCATCGGCGGTAATTTCTAATAACGGCGATGAACCCGTGGTGAAAGTTTTTACTGCCATAGCGAGCCTCCATACCTTTATTTCTCTTTAGATAAATTATAGTTTAGCCTTTTTTGGTAGTTTGTCAAGATATTTATTAATATTTTTGGCTATTAAATTAGAAATCTTTATATTCTTATAAATTTATTTGAAGTTAGGATAACTTCTATCGCTTGGTCATGATGGTCGCGCCAAACAAAAGATAACACCGGTGTATAATGATAAAATCATCGCTTGACCTGGATGGATTCAATAAACGAATCTCCGCCACCCATAAAGGCAACTGGTATGAAAGTCCACTTTCCCGCATTGAAAACATTAGCTGTTAGTGTTGTATTCATCCTGGCAGCCGGTTGTTCCCTGGTGCGCGCCCCGTTAATGGAGCCGCGCGTCCTGGAAGACTCACAGCGGCAGACGGTACTCGACTTCGCCGCGCCCGCGAGTGAGAATGTGCTCGCCGGATTGATCGACCGCGATTACAGCCAGTTCTCGCGCGATTTTTCTGAATCGATGAAAGCTGGCATGAATGAAACCTCCTTCAATGACCTGCTGGTCATGCTGGACAGCAAACTGGGATCCTACCAGTCGAGTGACCTGGTGACCGTTCTACAGGATGATAAGTTTTCGACCGTGGTGTACCGCTTGACATATGAGAAAGACAATCAGGTCAGCATGCGGGTGGTATTCGACAAGAACGATCCCCACCGGATCTCCGGGCTATGGTTCGACTCGCCGGAATTGCGCGGACCTTAGTCCTCCAGGGTTTTCGCCTCTTCCCACCACACATCCATCTCAGCCAGCGTCATACTGGTTAGCTCCCGACCGGCCTCGCGCGCACGCTTTTCAATGTAGGCAAAACGCCGGCGGAACTTTTGATTGGCAGCCCGCAGCGCGCTTTCGGCATCCACTTCGTACCAGCGGACCAGGTTAACCACCGCAAACAGCAGGTCGCCTAACTCGCCAGCACGGCTGGCGTCAGAATCAGCGCCGCGCACTTCTTCCATTTCCTCGAGCACTTTGGCGAACACCGGCTCGATGTCCGGCCAGTCAAAACCCACCCTGGCAGCGCGGTCCTGAATCTCCTGAGACTGCGAAAGCGCTGGCAGAATGATCGGAACGCCGTCCAACATTCCTTTAGAGTCCCCCACCCCATTTTCTGCTCGTTCCTGTTCTTTTAATTTTTGCCAGTTGACCAGCACCCCATCCACGCCTCCAATTTTAGTGTCACCAAAGACATGCGGGTGGCGGCGCACGATTTTCTGGTTGATTCCTTGCAGTATCTCAGCCATGCTGAACTCGCCTTCTTCGACGCCAATTTGGGCATGCAGCACTATTTGCAGCATCAAATCGCCCAACTCTTCGCGCAGGGCAGCCGGGTCTTCAGCATCCAGCGCCTCAAGGGCTTCGTAGGTCTCCTCCAGCAGGTACTTGCGCAGCGTCGCATGGGTTTGTTCCATATCCCACGGGCAGCCGTCCGGTGCCCGCAGACGCGCCACAACCTCCTGGAAGGCTTCCAGCGAGGTATCCGCTGCCAGCGGGGGCACGTAGAGCGCGGTCAGCAGGCCAATGTGCGGACTGCGGTCAATTTCATACAGTTGGCAGTTCTCCACAACCTGCTCCGCAGTGCCAGCAGCATGTACCAGACGGACGGGATGCGCATCCGGATAAACCGCGTTGAGTACCAGCTTAACCGCCGAAGCGCTGAAAGTGTTGTAAATCTGGGTGATGAGCGCCGGGCTGTCCGGCGGGAAGTTGGGATGGTGCAGCGCCCCCAGCTCAAATGCATCCATCAACGCGGTGCGCGGGAATGGATCGATACCCAGGGCTGAAAAGACCGGTTCGAGGAAGCTTAACCCCTCGATGACCTGCACCGGGATCCCTTCCTCGTGCGCACGCCGGACAATTTCCGGGCCAGTGGCTTCAGCCACGAAAGGATGACCGGGGACGGCATAGGTAACCCCTTGTGGACGGCGCCCAAGCTCCAGCACCCGCTCCACAATCCTGTCATAGACCTCTTCGAACTTGTCCGCTTTTTCGTACAATTCATCGAAGGTATGTACCATCAACTGCGGCGGAAATCCGGCCACCACCGGGTGTTGGGCAGTGCGCAGATAAATTTCGGGGACCTGCTGCAGCCATTCCCACGCCTGGCGGGTCAGCTGAGCCGGGTCGCCGGGGCCAAGTCCAAGCAGGGTGATTCCGGGGGTCAATTCAGTCATACGGGTATCCTCGTCCATTTAACATGCGAGGCATGCGCAGACAATTGATGCCTGCGCATGCCCCAGCATTTACCAGGTTCTGTTTGAACAGAGGTTCTGGTCGGTTTAACGTTTGGTGTAGGTCGGTGCCTTGCGGGCGCGCTTGAGACCTGGCTTCTTGCGTTCCTTAATGCGTGGATCGCGGGTGAGCAGGCCATTTTTGCGCAAGGCGGGAACGAAGTCGGGGTTCATTTTGACCAAAGCGCGGGCCAAACCCAGGGTGACTGCATCCGTCTGGCCGGTGATGCCGCCGCCGTTGACCAAAACGGTCACGTCGAAGGTGTCGCCGTCCTGTCCGGAGGCTGCAAAGGGTTTGAGAATGGCTTCGCGGTCGCCCAGGCGGGGGAAATATTCCTCCACCAGCTTCTGGTTGACAATGAACTTGCCCGAACCGCTCATGAGGCGCACGCGGGCGGTAGCTTCTTTCCGGCGTCCAATTCCTTCAAAATACTGAACAGACATTTGTTTCCTTGCTCCTTATTTGGCAACCGGTTCCGGAGTTTGCGCTTCATGAGGGTGCTCGGCACCACCATAGACTTTCAAGCGCTTGATCAGCATGCGGCCCATTTTATTATGGGGCAGCATACCCCATACAGCTGCACGAATGACCCGGTCTGGGTGTGTTTGAATCTGCTCGCGCAAACCGACTGTTTTCAGACCGCCGGGATAGCCGGAATGCCGGTAGTAGTTCTTGGTGTCCAGGCGTTTTTCGCTCAGACCCAGTTTCCCGGCGTTCACCACAACCACAAAATCACCCACAGCAACGCCGGGGGTAAAAGTGGGTTTGTGCTTTCCCAGCAGGTAAGCAGCAATTTGCGTGGCAAGACGGCCCAGATTCTGGTCCGCAGCGTCTACCAGGATCCACTTTGTTTCAGGTTTTCCTTTAATGACGTACGTCTTATCCACAGTCCTCATCTCCACTTGCAATTAGGGTTTGGTACGACCCTTCAGTTATTAGCCAATCTTCAGAATAAAACACGTGTTCCAGAACCAGTCCGTTTGGTTTTGCAAGCCCTGGTGTCAGGGGGCTGGGAGACTGGAGGGCGGAGGCAAACGCTTCGATTGAAAGACGCTGCTGCCCTACCAGAACTTGCAAAAACACCAGACGCCGCACCATCCGGTACAGAAAGGCATTGGCGGTCACGGTAAATGACCAGCCTTCTCCTTCCTGTTCCCATTCCGCACTGTGAACAGTGCGAACGGTGGTGCCTCCCGGCTTGAGGGGCGATCCGAATGCCGCAAAATCGTGCGTTCCGGGCAGGTAGCCAGCCGCCTGAATGAGCAGGTTGCTGTCCACTTGCGGCCAGACACGCCAGGCATAACGTTCGCGCAGCGGGTCACGGTTTGGCTGGCAGAATAAATGATACTGGTAGCGGCGAGCGGCTGCATGGTAACGTGGATGAAAGTCCGCGGCTGCCAATTTCACTTCGCGGGCCGCCACGTCTGCCGGGAGGTGGGCATTGAGCGCCCGTCCCAGCGCCTCTGGCGAGTGCGCCCACTCCAGGTCGAAGGCAATGACCTGACCTGAGGCGTGCACACCGCTGTCGGTGCGACCCGCATAGAAGATGGCGTTTCCCTGCCAGTCAAGGCGGTGTAACGCTGCTTCTATTTCTGCCTGAACCGTTCGGCTGCTTCCTTGCCGTTGAAAGCCCTGGAAGTTTGTGCCGTCGTAGGCTATGATAACCTGGTAATGTGCCATCCCATTCCGGTAACCTTACCCGGAGGGTTCTTACCCTTCAACCAACTCGATCTGGACCATTTCGGCGGAATCACCCAACCGGGGGCCCAGTTTATACAAGCGTGTATAACCGCCGGGGCGGTTCGCGAAACGCGGCGCGATGTCATCAAACAGCTTTTTGACCATGTCGGCATTCCCCAGACGGGAAGCTATCAGGCGGCGGGCGTTTACCTTATCGATATCGCTGCCGTTAGCGCTATTACGGGCAATGGTGATCATCTTTTCGGCTTCGCCGCGGATGGCCATTGCTTTGGCGCGTGTGGTCTGCATGCGTTCATGAGCAAAAAACTGATTAATCAAAGTCCGGCGCAATCCAATGCGCTGGTCTTTCGACCGACTCAGTCTGTAGCCAGCTATCTTGTGACGCATAAATCCTTACTCCGTCTCTGTTTCGGTTAGCAGGAAACCTTTTTCCTGCATCTTTTGGCGCAGTTCATCCAGGCTCTTCTCACCGAAGTTGCGGATGGACATCACCGCTTCGTCGCCCTTCTCGAGCAATTCGAGAACATCGCCCACCGTAGTGATTCCAGTGCGCTTCAATGAATTGAAGACCCGCACTGACAAGTCCAGGTTTTCGATAGGTGTTTCCGCGGCTTCGCTCGTCAGCCGGCTGCCGGTGATTTCTTTTTCCGCAGCCAGAAGGATGGTTTCTTCGCTAATGCCCGACACCATGCGCAGGTGATCAATCAGTACCTTGGAAGCTGTGCCTAGCGCCTTTTCAGGGGCGATCGTTCCATCTGTCCAAATTTCCAGTACCAATTTTTCGAAATTTGTGTTTTGACCAACACGAGCAGCGGCAACATTGAAGTTGACACGAGTCACCGGGCTGTAAATGGCATCCACGGGCAGCTCGCCGATCGGCAAACGTCCGCTGCGGTCGGCAGCGGGGGAATACCCACGTCCGCGTTCCACGGTCATGTCCAACTCAAAACGGGTTCGGCTGTCATCTACCGTAAACAGGTACAGGTCAGGGTTGATAATTTCAACCTCGGCTGGAACCTGAATATCGGCAGCGGTGACCGTACCTTCTCCGCGCACGTCCAGGTGCAGGTGAGAGGACTCCACATCATGGAGCACCAACCGCAGCTGCTTGATTTGCAGCTCAACCTGGATTACATCTTCCCGTACTCCGGGAATTTCACTGAACTCATGCAGCACGTCCGTGATGCGCACGGAGGTAACGGCAACGCCGTCCAGCGATGAAAGCAGTACCCGACGAAGTGCATTACCGAGGGTGTCGCCAAAACCCCGTTCAAGCGGGCTAATGACGAACTTCCCGTAATTTCGAGCCTCGCCGTCTCGCTCAACTTTCGGCTTGACCATACTACTCAAGGCACACAAGTTACACCCCTTTCCGATGCACGTAAATCATACATTTGCACTCCGACTGGATTACCGAGAGTAATACTCGACGATCAGCTGTTCGTTAAGGTTACCGTCGATCTCAGCACGTTCGGGCAAGCGTAAAAACTTGCCGCTAAGGCTCTTCAGATCGCGGTCGAGCCAGCTAGCGCAAGCCCTTTTTTCGGCATAATCAGATAGTTCTTTAAAGAATGGTTTTTGGCGGGAGTTTTCCCGGACTTCAACCACATCGTTAGGATTCACCAGCATGGACGGAATGTTCGTGCGGCGGCCGTTGACGGTAAAATGGCCATGGGAAACCAGCTGTCGGGCTTCGGCCCGGTTGACTGCGTAACCCATGCGATAAACGACATTGTCCAGGCGCTGTTCCAGCGTCTGCAGCAAGTTGAGGCCGGTCAGACCGCGTCTGGACTGCGCAACGCCAAAGTAGCGGCGGAACTGCGCTTCAAGGACGCCGTAAGTGCGGCGGGCCTGCTGTTTGGCGCGCAACTGGCGGGCATAGTCGGAGGCGCGGTCTGAACCGCCACGACCTGCACCTGCCCGTCCGTGCTCACCGGGGGCGAAAGCGCGACGCTCAAAAGCGCACTTCGGGGTGAAGCAGCGCTCGCCCTTCAAAAACATCTTGAAACCTTCACGCCGGCAAAGTTTGCAAACCGGCCCAATATATCTAGCCATACCTTCCCTCTCTTAAAAAAATTAGACGCGGCGTTTCTTCGGAGGCCGGCAGCCGTTGTGGGCGACCGGGGTGATATCCGAAATAGAGCGCACTTTAATTCCCATCCCCTGGATCGCCCGTATCGCTGATTCGCGGCCGGGGCCGGGACCTTTGACAATCATATCGACTTCCTGAAGACCCATCGCCTGAGCGGCTTTGAGGGCCTGCTCGGCAGCCAGCCGGGCGGCAAACGGGGTGCTCTTGCGAGATCCCTTGAATCCGGCCGAACCCGAGCTAGCCCAGCAAACAGCGTTGCCTTGCTGATCGGTCACGGTGATGATGGTATTGTTAAAGGACGCGTAAATATGCACCTGTCCGGAGGACAGCGTGCGCTTTACTTTACGCGGCGCGCTCGTGCGGCGCGCTGATCGAACATTTTGTGCCATAATTCCTCGCTATCAACCTCAATTTACATCAGAGTACAGCGTAATCCATAGCCTGGGCTGCGCCAGCCAGTTGGCCGCTGGGGAGGGAAGTACCCCAAACCAGCCTGCGCTCTGCACCAGATTATTTCTTAGTAGCTCCACGCCGGCGGCCGCGACCAGCAACGGTCTTCTTGGGGCCTTTTCGCGTGCGTGAATTAGTGCGGGTACGTTGGCCATGCACGGGCAGGTTGCGGCGGTGGCGCAGGCCGCGGTAGCAGCCAATTTCAATTAAGCGCTTGATATTCATCTGCACCTTGCGGCGCAGATCGCCTTCAACCTCGAAGTTTTGACCAATGTATTCGCGAAGCAGATTGACATCTGTTTCACTCAGGTCTTTTACCCGGATTTCCGGATTGACCTTGGTTCCCGACAGGATCTTATGAGCCCGGGTGGGGCCGATCCCAAAAATATAGGTCAGAGCAGTTTCAATCCGCTTGTTGCGCGGAAGGTCGACACCTTCAATTCTCGCCATATTTCCTTATCCCTGTCGCTGTTTGTGCTTTGGGTTTTCGCAAATGATATACAAGGTTCCGGAACGCTTGACGACTTTGCATTTCGCGCAGCGTTTGCGGATGGATGGTGATACTTTCATGATCGGATACTCCTCACATAATTGCTACAGGACAGCCAAAGTCTTGATTATACCCAAGGAAGTTGGATTCGTCCAGGACTTGCTCCATTTGCCAATAGAGTCAGAATGCGCGGCCCGGTTTCAGTGACCGCGACCGTGTGTTCATAATGAGCAGTCGGCAACCCGTTCTGCGACACGACTGTCCATTGATCAGCCAGCACGCGCGTAAACGGCGAGCCGAATAACACCATAGGTTCAATAGCAATGGTCATCCCCACCCGCAGCTGCATGCCGCGCCCGGGAATGCCGTAGTTCGGCATCTGGGGGCCTTCATGCATCTCGCGGCCTACGCCGTGACCTGTGTATTCGCGCGTCACTTGCAGTCCGCGGTCTTCCACATACTTCTGCACTGCGTGAGACACATCGCCAACGTGATTGCCTGCCACCATCTGTGCGACCGCAGCATAAAGCGATCCTTCGGTAACCTCGAGCAGTTTGGCAACGTCATCTGAGACCTTGCCAACCGGCACCGTGATGGCGGAGTCAGCCACAAATCCTTCATAAACCGTACCGCAATCGATCGAGACGATATCCCCTTCTTTCAGCTTGCGCTTGGGGTTGGGAATGCCGTGCACCAGTTCTTCGTTAATGCTAACGTTGGTGCTGGCAGGATACGGGTATGGGCCAGGATAGTTTTTAAAGGGCGAATAGACGCCGTATTTCTTGAGCACATCTTCAGCCGCAGCATTCAAATCAGCGGTGGAAGCCCCGGGGTGTGCCGCGTCCCGCGCAGCCGCTAACGCTTCCGCGTTAATGTGGCCGGCCTGCTGCATGAGCTCGAGCTCACTGGCAGATTTGAGGGTGATTTGGCGTTCCCAGGACATTCGATCGTTTCCTTGATTATTCAACGGCTGTTAGTAAAGCTGAAGTTACCTGCTCAATCGACAGCGTTCCATCGATTTCAACCAACAAGCCAGCCTGGCGGTAGTGATCGATCAAAGGGCTGGTTTGTTCCAGATACACACGAATGCGGCGTTCCACCGTGACGGGCTGGTCGTCCTCCCGCTGGTACAGTTCAGAGCCGTCTTCGTCGCACACGCCCGCTTTTAGCGGCGGGTTGTACAGGCTGTGGTAGATGTGTCCCTGCGCCCGGCATGTCCAACGGCCGCTCAAGCGTTCAATGAGCACTGCCGCTGGTACCGAGATGTAAGGAACGCTGACCACCTTACCATCCAGCTGTGCCAGCATCTCGCCTAAAGCCTGTGCCTGTGCCGGTGTGCGCGGGAAGCCATCTAAAATGGCTCCAGCCATGCAATCCGGCCGGCTTAGCCGCTCGCGAATCATAGCAATGGTCACATCATCCGGCACCAGCTCGCCGCGGTTCATAAAGCCCTGAGCGAGTTTACCCAGCTCAGTCTGCGCTTTCAGATTTTCGCGGAAGATGTCGCCCGAGGAAATGTGCGCCAGACCGGTCTTCTCGGAGAGAACCTCAGCCTGAGTACCTTTCCCTGCGCCTGGAGGACCAAGCAGGACAATGTATCTACCCATCTCGCAGTCTACCCTTTGATCAGGCTCTCATCGTAACCGTGCAGTTTAAGCTCGGTTTCGATGATGGTGAACGTATCGCGAACCACACCCACCACAATCAGCAAGCCGGCAGCGGTGATCAGCAGACCAGCATTACGCGCTGAAGCCGGCAGGAAGAGGTTCAAGATGTAAGGCAGCACCGCCACAAAGCCCAGGAAGAAAGCGCCCGGGAAAGTGATGCGCCGCTGGACTTTGGTCAGGTATTTCTGGGTAGCCGGTCCACGCAAAACGCCAGGGATCTGAGCGCCTTGCCGCTTGAGGGTTTCACCGTAGTTCTGTTGCTGGAAGAGCACATCCGTATAGAAGAAGGTAAAGGCTACAACCATCACAAAGTACATCACTGCGTACCAGCCGCTTTGCCCGCCAAACACGGCGGATATACCTGAAGCCATGCTGGCTACCCAGGCAGTCTTGGCATTGACAAAGTAACTGGCCACAATCGCCGGGAACAAGAGCAATGACTGGGCAAAGATAAGCGGGATCATACCGGCCATGTTAACCATCAATGGCAGGTTGCTGCGCACCGGCATCGACATCCGGTTGCCAACGCGACGGCCGGGGAAGAGCACTGGCACATTGCGGCGTCCCTGCTGGACGTATACGATAGCAAAGATCGTCAGCATCATGATCGCTAAGATGACGATGGTGAGCCACCAGCCGTTTTGTTTATCACTCCACAGGCTGACCAGGCGCGAGGGCATTTGAGAAACGATACCGGAGAAGATGATCAGAGAAAGGCCCTGGTTGGGGATACCGTATTCCGAGATCAACTGCCCCAGCCAGATACCCAGCATGGTGCCGGCAACCATCGAAATCAAGAGTGTGAGGGTCGGCAGCAGGCTGGCGCCGGTGAACCCGTAAGTGAAGCTCAAAACGGTTTGCTGAGATTGACCAGCCAGCGAGTTGAAAATGTTAACCTGGCCGATGGCCGACAGCAGTGCCATCGGAACGGTCAGGATGATGGTCCATTTTTCCATCCATTTCCGGCCTTCGCGGGGATTTTCCTTCATGCGCCGCTCTAGCGCTGGAATGATCGGCACCAGCAGCTGAAGGATAATCTGGGCGGTGATGTAGGGATAGACCCCCATCGCCAGAATGGAGAAGTTCGAGATGGTACCACCGGAAAGCATGTCGAGCAGGCCAAACAGCGTTCCCGCTGCCCCACCCGACGAGACCACACTCTGAATCACACCACGGTCAATTCCAGGGACCGGGATGTTAGCTGCCAGCCGGTAAAGTACCAGCAGCATCAGGGTGATGAGAAGCTTTGTTCGGATATCTTCCGATTTCCAAAGATAGCGCCATGCTGACCGCTTCATTCGTGGGTCTCCTTTTGCTCAAGCTCAGGCGATGATTTCAACCTTGCCACCGGCGGCTTCAATTTTGGCCTGGGCACCTTTGCTGACGCGCTGAACACGTACAGTCAACGCAACGGCAATTTCGCCGCGGCCAAGGATTACTACCGGATTGGCAGGTTTGTGAAGCATATTTGCTTCGGCCAGTGCTTCCGGAGTAACAACGCTTTTGGCTTCGAACTTTGCCGCAAGCTGGCTCAGGTTTACTTCGTTATATTCAACCTGGTTCGGCGGGGTGAAGCCCTCACCGCGCATGAAGGGTAAGCGGCGGTAGAAAGGCAGGTTACCACCCTGGCGGTAGAGGTGACCGCCTTCACCCGAACGCGATGACTGGCCTTTGGTACCCTTACCGCTGGTTTTACCTTTACCGGCGGAAATTCCGCGGCCCAGGCGTTTGCGGTCTTTTTTGGCGCCTTCATTCGGCACAAGATCGTTCAGTTTCATTACGCACCCTGCTCTTCGATTAATACCAGATGGTTTACTTTGCGCAGCATGCCGCGAAGCACCGGGGTATCTTCCTGCACCACACTCTGGTTCAGGCGGCGCAAGCCAAGAGCCCGAACGGTCGCTTTGTGCGTTTCCGAGTACCCGATGGCGCTTTTCACGAGCGTGATGCGCAGCATCTTTTTGGTTTCGGTTTTCTTAGCCATTCTTCCTCCGCGCCCAGAAGGGCAGCAGTTCGTTGGCGGGTTTACCCCGACGAATAGCCTCTTCTTCTGGCGACTTGAGCTGTTCCAGCGCTTCAAAGGTGGCTTTCACCACATTCAGGACGTTGGCGCTGCCCATCGATTTAGTCAGAATGTCACGGAAACCAGCGGCTTCGAGAACGGCGCGAACGCCGCCCGCAGCGATGACGCCCGTACCAGCCGAAGCCGGTTTGAGCAGCACCTTGGCGCCAGCCGTCCGGCCGATTACCTCGTGCGGGATGGTGGTGCCCAACATTGGTACACCGCGGATTGTTTTGTGAGCGCGTTCGGTGGCCTTGCGCATGGCGTCCGGCACGGCATTGGCTTTGCCAATTCCCAGCCCGATGTTACCGTGGCCGTCACCGACCACAACGGTTACCCGGAACTGGAAGCGGCGTCCGCCTTTGACCACTTTGGCCACACGAGCGATCTCGATGACACGCTCCTCAAATTGCTGTTCTAAATTCTTATATTCAGTCATTTCCATAGTCAGGCCCTTTATCATTGCTCCAAATCAGCCTAGAAAACCAGGCCAGACTCGCGGGCGCCATCGGCCAGTGCTTTTACCCGACCTACGTAGCGGAAACCGCCGCGGTCGAACACGACCTCAGTAACGCCTTTGTCTTTGGCGCGCTTGGCTACCAGTTCACCCACCAGGCGAGCTTGCTCGGTCTTGGTCTTGCCGTCCAATTTACCGTTCAGTTCGTGGTCGATGGTGGAAGCAGCAGCCAGGGTTTGCCCGGCCTGATCATCGATCACCTGAGCATAGGTCTCGGACAGGCTGCGGAAAACAGCCAGTCGCGGCCGGGCCGGCGTGCCAGAAATGAACTTGCGCACGCGGCGGTGTCTGCGGATTCTTGCTTCAGAACGACTTAATTTAGACATACGCCATCACCTACTTCTTGCCTTTACCGGCTTTACCAGCCTTGCGGCGGATCTTTTCACCCAGATAGTGGATGCCCTTACCGTGGTAGGGTTCGGGAGGACGGACTTTGCGGATGTCCGCAGCGACCTGTCCAACGACCTCGCGGTCGTAACCCGATACCTTGATCTGGCGGGCTTTTGTATCGACGTCAAATGAGATACCGGGATCCGGTTCTACAATGACGGGGTGGGAGTAACCAACAAACAGTTTCAGGTTGTTGCCGTCCATCTCGGCGCGGTAACCGACGCCATCGATTTCAAGCACCTTGGTGAAGCCCTGGCTGACGCCAGTCACCATATTTTGAATTAATGCACGGGTCATCCCGTGGAGCGCGCGCACATTCGCCTCTTCAGAGCTGCGAGTAACGGCAATCTGCCCATTTTCGAAGGCGATCGAAATCGCCTGAGAAAATTCCCGTTTCATCTCGCCCTTAGGGCCAGTGATGTGCACCAGCGAACCAACCAGGTCCACCTGCACGCCCGTGGGGACAACAACCGGTAAGCGACCAATTCGGGACACGATTTATCCTCCTCTGCGCTTTCCGGGCTACCAAACCTTGCAGATGATCTCGCCGCCAACGTTCAGCTGGCGAGCGCGCTGCCCGGTCATGACGCCCTTCGGGGTGGACAGGATAGCGATCCCCAGACCTGAAAGGATCCAGGGAATTTCCTGTTTACGGGTATAAACGCGGCGGCCCGGGCGGCTTACACGTACGATACCGGTGATAACCGGTTGGCGCTGGCGGCGCTCGCCGACGTACTTGAGGCGGACGCGCAGGACACGCTCGAACGTTTTGTCGCCATCGACAACTTCGTAACCGTCGATGAAGCCCTCTTCTTTGAGGACGCGGGCGATTTCTGCCTTGATTTTTGAATTCGGCATCGCGATGACGGGCGAGCCATTCATCATGGCATTCCGTACGCGGGTCAACATATCAGCTATAGGGTCATTTACACTCATGCTTACCTCCGGCCTGGCCTACCAGGATGACTTGGTCACGCCGGGGATCTTCCCTGAAAGAGCAAGTTCCCGGAAGCAAATGCGGCAAAGACCAAAACGACGCATATATCCACGCGGGCGGCCGCACAGGCGGCAGCGGTTGCGTATTTGTACTTTAAATTCGCGTCGTAGTTCGCGATATTCCATGCACTTCTTGGCCATACTAGTCCTTCCTGAAAGGCATCCCAAGCAGCTGCAGCAGTTTGGCAGCCTGATCATCCGACCGTGCCGTCGTTACGACGGTGATTTCCATACCACGAACTTTGTCGACCTTGTCGTAGTCGATCTCCGGGAAGATGATCTGCTCCCGTAAGCCCAGTGTGTAGTTGCCGCGGCCGTCAAAGGCCTCCGCAGAAACTCCGCGGAAGTCGCGCACGCGCGGCAAAACAATATTCATCAATCGGTCGAGGAAGGCCCACATACGGTCGCCTCGCAGGGTGACCATGGTGCCAATGGCGCGCCCTTCGCGCAGTTTGAAGGCTGCGATGCTCGTGCGGGCTTTGGTGATGACCGGTTTTTGACCGGTGATCTTGGCCAGATCGCCAGCAGCTGCTTCCAGCGCTTTGGGGTTGTCAAGGGCTTCGCCCAGACCGATATTGATAACAACTTTGGTAACTCGCGGCACTTCCATTACGTTGCTCAGGTTTAGTTCCTTGAACAGCGCCGGGGCTACTTCTTTCTGATATCGCTCTTTCATGATGTTCATAATCTAGCTCCCCGATGGCCTATTCGTCAATGACGGCTTCGCAATGTTTGCAAACCCGCACAGATTTGCCATCTTCCGAGCGGGAGAGCCCCACACGGGTCGCCTTACTGCACTTGGGGCAAACCAACATGACATTGGAGATGTCAAGCGGCGCCTCAAAGCGCACTTTTCCGGGAGAAATGGTGCGGCCCTGTGATTGGACCTGGCGCTGGTGCTTGGTGCGTAAATTTACGCCCTGAACCACTACCCGTTGATCCTTCGGCAGCACGCGAATGACTTCGCCGCGCTTGCCTTTATCGTCTAGACGGCCACTTATCACTTCGACCGTATCACCTTTGTGAATTTTCAAATTCATCGTTTCGCTCCTGCTCCCTACCTTATATAACTTCCGGTGCAAGGGAGACGATTTTCATGAAGCCCTTTTCACGGAGCTCACGAGCGACCGGTCCGAAAATACGGGTGCCCTTGGGGTTGACACCATCGGTATCCAGGATCACCGCGGCGTTGTCGTCAAAGCGGATGGAAGAGCCATCTTCGCGGCGCCATTCTTTCGAGCAGCGCACAATCACAGCTTTGACAATGTCGCTTTTCTTGACCGACCCCTGAGGAGTTGCCGATTTTACCGTGGCGACGACGATATCGCCGATGGAGCCGTAACGGCGGGTCGACCCGCCCGTCACATGGATCACCAACAGCTCGCGAGCGCCTGTATTATCTGCAACTTTTATACGAGATTCCTGCTGGATCATGCTTACGCTCCTTCGCCAGGTAACTCGGTTTCAACAAACTGGTGCTTCACGATCGATTCAACCACCCAGCGCTTTTGGCGCGAAATTGGGGCGGAGTCCACAATCACAACCTGGTCGCCAACCTGGCAGCCAAGGGTGTCGTGGGCTTTGATCTTGCTGGTCGAATGCACCACTTTTTTATACAACGGATGAGAATAGGTCCGGGTGATCACCACCACCACCGTCTTCTGCATTTTGTTGCTGGTAACAACACCGGTTAAACGCCGCCGAGTGTTCATTTTCCACCTTCCCGCTCTTCTGATAGTTCACGCTCGCGCAAAACGGACATGTAGCGAGCAATTAAGCGGCGGGTGACCTTCAACCGGCTGGTATCAGTCAACTGCCCGGTGACGACCTGGAAACGCAGGTTCATCAACTCCTGACGGGTATCCGCCAGTTTCGCTTTCAGCTCTTCAATCGACATCAGGCGAATCTGTTCGGTATTCATGCTAATTCTCCTGACGCAGTTTCATGGCGAGCAACAATCTTGGTTTTGATCGCTAATTTGTAGGAAGCCTGGTGCAGAGCCTCAAGCGCCATATCTGAGGGCAAACCACCTACCTCAAACATAATGCGGCCGGGGCGAACCACCGACACCCAGTACTCCACGTTACCCTTACCCTTACCCATACGAGTTTCTGGGGGTTTCTGGGTGTAGGGTTTATCCGGAAAAATCCGGATCCATACCTTACCACGGCGCTTCATCTGGCGTACCAGGGCGCGGCGCGCGGCTTCAATCTGGCGGGCAGTCACCCACCCTGGCTCAAGCGCCTGCAGGCCGAATTCACCGTACAGGAGTTCTGCCCCACGCAAAGCCAGGCCCCGCATGTGGCCGCGCTGCTGCTTGCGCCACTTTACACGTTTTGGCATCAACATAGCTGCTAACCTCTCTCATCACGCTTTGGGATAGACCCAGCGCAAGGTTTACTCACTAACATAAACGCCTTCGGTGGATTCGGCTTTCTCTTCCACCCCCGGCAAAACGTTGCCCAGATAAACCCAGACTTTAATGCCGATTTTGCCATATTGGGTCAAAGCTTCGGCACGCGCAAAATCGATGTTCGCGCGGATCGTCTGTAGAGGCACACGTCCCTCGCGCAGCCAAACGCTGCGGGCCATTTCTGCGCCGCTCAAGCGGCCAGCAACTTCGATTTTGATACCCAGAGCACCCTGGCGCATGGCCTGCTGCAGCGCGCGTTTCATGGCACGGCGGTAAGCAACCCGGCGCTGGATCTGCCCGGCAATGTTCTGGGCAACCAGAAATGCATTGCAGTCCGGCGATTTGATCTCTTTGATGTCAAGATCGATCTTTTTACTGGTGAGTACCTCGAGATCGGTGCGGACCTTTTTGACTGTCTCACCTTTGCGGCCAATCAAAATACCGGGTTTAGCGGTGTGAACGATGACCTTCACTTTGCCCGGGAAACGCTCAATTTCAACCTTGGCGATGCCAGCTTTGTCGGCGCTGCCAAAGATCAACTTGCGGATTTTTAAATCCTGGTGCAGTTGATCAGTGTACTCGGCGCCGTCAGCATACCAGCGGCCTTCCCAAGGTTGGTGAACGCCCAGACGAAACCCAATCGGATGTACTTTACGACCCATAATTTCTCCTGGTGTCTGTCTCTAGCTTGGCGGCTGCCCGAAGGCTGCCAGCCAACCCGATTCCTACTCTTGCTCCCGCAAGACTACGACCACGTGCGACGACCGCCGCAGCAACGGCTTGAAACGGCCACGAGCACCGAAGCGGCGCCACTTACGGGTGGGGGCTTCATCGGCTGTGATCTTATAAATAAAGAGGTCATCGCGGTTGATGCCAAAGTTTTCTTCAGCGTTGGCGACTGCCGAGGCAACCAGCTTGCGCACGTCGCCGGCCGAACCTTTGTTGGTAAACGCCAGAATATCCAGGGCATCGTTCGCCCGCTTGCCGCGCACCAGGTCAATTACCAGGCGCACTTTTTGAGCGGAGACCGTAAGGTTTTTCAGTTCTGCACGAACATCAGTAGCCATTTTTCTACCTCTTCGTGGACTTTTCCGCCATATGGCCGCGGAAGTGGCGGGTTGGGGCAAATTCGCCCAGGCGGTGGCCCACCATGTTCTCGGTGATGTAGATCGGCACATGCCGGCGGCCGTCATGAACAGCGACCGTGTGACCCACCATTTGCGGGAAGATCACAGACGCACGGCTCCAGGTTCGAACAACCTTCTTGTCACCGCGAATGTTCATCTGTTCAATTTTTTTCAGTAACTTCGGGTCAAAATACGGACCCTTCTTTAATGAACGTGACATATCTCGTCCTTCTTTCTCGGTTTCAACCTATCAACCTGGGCCTATTTCCGCTTGGCCGAGCGACGCCGTACGATGTACTTGTCGCTGGTCTTGTTGCGGCGCGTCCGATAACCACGAGTGGGGCGACCCCACGGGCTCTTAGGCCCTGGCATACCAGTAGGCTGGCGGCCTTCACCACCACCATGCGGATGGTCACGGGGGGACATTGCAGTACCGCGCACCGTCGGGCGGATGCCCATGTGGATCTTGCGGCCAGCTTTTCCCAGTTTGATATTGCTGTGATCCAGATTGCCGACCTGGCCGATAGTTGCGAAGCACGCCTGGCGGATGAGGCGAACCTCACCGGAGGGTAAACGCACCTGGGCGTAGTCGCCTTCTTTAGCCAGCAGTTGGGCAGCAGTGCCAGCGGAACGAACCATCTGACCGCCGCGGCCTTCCTTCAGCTCGATGTTATGGATCATCGTCCCAACCGGGATGTTCGAAATTGGCAAATTGTTGCCAGGGCGGATATCGGCATTGCGGCCGGACATCACTGTATCGCCGACCTTGAGGCCAACCGGTGCTATGATGTAGCGTTTTTCGCCATCAGCAAACACCAGCAGGGCCAAGCGGGCAGTGCGGTTCGGATCGTATTCGATGGCCGAAACCCGGGCAGGGATGTCCAATTTGTTGCGCTTGAAGTCCACCAGGCGGATAAACTGGCGATGACCGCCGCCTTGATGCCGCACCGTGATCCGGCCGGTATTATTACGGCCAGCGTGAGCGGTGCGCAGCACCAGCAGCGAGCGCTCGGGACGGGATTTGGTGATTTCTTCGAAGCTATATCCGGTCATATCGCGCAGACCGGGGGTTACTGGTTTGTAAACTTTAATCGCCATTATTCAACCCCTTCAAAGATCGGAATTCTATCTTCAGGCGCCAGGGTGACAACGGCTTTTTTGTAAGCAGCATTACGAACCATTAGGCGGCGGCTGCGCGCCCGGCGGGTGCGTTTGGCAGGAACATTCAAAATGTTTACCCGCAGCACGGTTACATCAAAGATGGTCTCGACTGCATCTTTTACCTGTGTCTTGGTGACATTGTCTGCCACTTCGAACACATACTGGTGCAGGCGATTGACCTGATAGTTCGTTTTTTCGGTCACCAACGGGCGGCGGAGAACATCAAATATTGAAGTCATGTTGTACCTCCCACCTATCCCAGGTTGCTTTGAATAACATCCAGAGCCGCCAGCGGCAGGACAACTTTGTCAAACGTCAACAGATCGCGGATATTGAGGTAGCTTGCGACCAAAACTTTGGTCGCGGGCAGGTTTCCGCTGGAAAGAATGACGTTGTCGTAGTTCGTCTTTTCTGGGATAAGAACCAGGGCGCTTGAATCACCGACCAGAATACTCAAAACGCTGGCCATCAGGCGTGTCCGAGGTTCAGCCAATTTCAATTCATCCACAACCACGATCGCAGCTTCGGCGGCTTTCACCGAAAGGGCTGAGCGCAAAGCTGCCCGGCGCATTTTGCGGGGCATATCCTGATTGTAAGAACGGGGATGGGGTGTAAAAATCCGACCGCCGCCCTTCCATTGCGCAGCCCGGGTGGAACCTTGACGAGCCCGGCCGGTACCCTTCTGTTTCCAAGGTTTACGACCGCCGCCAGCCACCTCATTGCGAACTTTGGTGTCGTGGGTGCCCAGGTGTGCATTCGCCATCTGGCGAATAAAAGCCTGGTGCATAAGATCAATATTTACCGGAGCTCCAAAGATCAAATCAGGTAATTCAACCTGTTTAACCTTGTTGCCCTCCATATTGTAGACATCTGCTAACATTTCTACTTTGCTCCCATAGTCCAGGTAATGATCCGGCGTCGCAGGCCTACTGCTTGCGGGCCTCACGAATGATGACCAGGCCTCCACGAGGACCAGGAATCGCTCCGCGCACACCAATCAGGTTGCGCTCAACATCTACCAGGACCACTTTCAAGTGCTGTGCAGTGACACGTTCATCGCCCATATGACCGGGGCCACGCGATCCCTTATAGACACGACCGGGTGTGGTACCCGAACCGCGGGAACCAGGAGCACGGTGACGATCCGACTGACCATGGGTCTTCGGACCACCAGCGAAATGATAGCGTTTGACGGCGCCCTGGAAACCCTTACCCTTACTGGTACCCACAACGTCCACACGTTCCCCCACAGAGAACGTTTCAACGGTTAATTGATCCCCTTCCTTAACTTCCGGGGATTTGGTACGGAATTCGCGCAAAAAGCGCAGCGGAGGCATGTTCAAACCTTCGCGCTTGAGGTGGCCGAGCTGGCCACCCGTCAGACGCTTGGGTTTGACTTCAGCAAAACCCAACTGGACGGCTGAATAGCCGTCGTTTTCTGGTCGTCTAATCTGGGTAACGAAACATGGCCCAGCTTCGATAACGGTGACTGGAATAGCCGCACCATTTTCATCGAAAATCTGAGTCATGCCGATTTTCTTCCCGATCAGCCCTTTAAACATCTCTATTGTTCTCCTTGACGTTCAAGAATTCCCGGGACTGTCAGCCTGGGCTTGGCTGCATCATCCCTGATGTTGGATAGTCAGCTATCTGCTGCGTCAGTGTGGGTTTTGTTTTGCGCCCACAGATGAGCTCTTTTCCAACTCTAGGCCGGGCATATGCCCAACCTTTTGATTATAAATCAACTCTGCTTGTTTGAACAGGGTTGTCTTACATTTTGCTGCATATTTCTGGTTTCAGCACAATGACTCCAGCCGATTTGGTTCGGCTGAAGCCATTGCAGCCAATTCAATAGTGATTCGTTGTCAGAAATGCGCCGCACAATCACGGCGCGCATTCGCGTGCCGGTATTTCACACTTTCAAAGTTCAATTAGATCTTGATCTCGATATCGACGCCCGCCGGCAGGTTCAAGCGCATGAGCATGTCAATGGTCTTTGAATCCGGGTCCAACACGTCAATCAGGCGGTTGTGGGTGCGGATTTCAAAGTGCTCGTGCGAGTCTTTGTCGATGAAGGTCGAACGCCGAACGGTGAACTTCTCGATACTGGTGGGTAGGGGTACAGGACCGACGACGTGCGCCCCGCTGCGCTCGGCAGTTTCCACAATCCGCTTGGCGGATTGATCAAGTACACGATGATCGTATGCTTTCAGGCGAATGCGAATGCGTTGCTTAGCCATTTTTCCCTTAGTCCAAAATCTTGGTGATGACGCCAGCGCCGACGGTCAAGCCGCCTTCGCG
>CALMGN010000236.1 GCA_937863605.1 uncultured Anaerolineaceae bacterium | reverse complement strand
CCTGTCGAATGAATTCCTCTTCTACCCCTTTTTGGTGTAGTTCGTAGCGCAGCATCCGGTGGCTGCGTGGGCGAAAAGTACTGCGGTCATCGATCCACATCCGGGCAAATTGCTCATCGCCTACCAGTTGGGCAGCGCGGAATCGTTCCAAAACACTCTCGATGACCTGGGCATCTGCCCCTTTTTCGCTCAATTTTTTTATTACTTCGACCTCGGACCGCGGTCGAAAAGAAATAAAGTGCAGGGCTTGCTGATAAGCCGATTCTCTGGCATCCTGTGACTGCAGCTCAGCAATTTTTTCTTCACTCAGCTCCTGCCCGATATGCAGCCAGGCTGCCACGATTCGGGCCAGGCCAAACGCATAGTCGCCGTCCAGGTAAACATTTACCCGGTTGGGATTGCGTTTTTGGACCTTAAGTGCCGTAATCTTGCCCATTGAATCCGTATATCGCCAACGCAGCATTACCGGCCTGGCATCAGATGTTGGATTTTCGGCTGTCCGGGTTGGTTGAGACCTTATGAAAAATACAATCCCAGGTCTAAACCTTGGTTCGAGTTAACCTGTTTCCAGATTTGCAGTTATTCACAGAATGCCTTCGTGGTTGTTGTTGTATGGCATTTAACTTTTCGGCGAAACGCACCTATTGTGATAGGATCCGATTTCCCCTGCTCCTGTGAAATGGGCATCTCTGCGCCCGATTAGACTTTAACCAAACCTCCCGTTGGGAGGGAATACGCCCAGCATTATCCAGACGATCTTTTTGCCTAAAAACAAACCTCATTCAGCCAGTACGCCAAAAGGGGTTAGACGTTCTTTAAGATATTATACTAGATTTTTTAACAGTATGTTTAATTTTGTTAACTTTTCTGGACACTTTTTTCCAAAAGATCAAAATTGGATAAATTCCAATACGTCTGTCAGCGCCGCAGCGAATACTTCGTCCATGATTTCTCCCGAAGCCTGGTAGGCGCCGCCAAACATGCCGTCGCCGTAGAGCGACCGGGTTTCATCTGCATTCGGAATGCCGGTCACTTTGGGCGGGATTTTTACGTCCGTGGGCAGTTCAGTAACACGGGTAAAGGGGAAGGCTTCCATCCAGTTTGCATGCGAGGTTTTGAGCTCGTGCTGCACGGCGACCGCTTCGATGCTGTGCGATTCCCACCAGGAGTACCAGACAAATTTCAGCCCGTCCATTTCGTTTGCGAGCTCGGTCAAGCGGGTGCGCACGCCGCTGTTTCCGCCGTGCCCATTCATGATGAATATACGGCGAAACCCGACCCCGTACAAGGACCGTACGATGTCTTCCACTACCGCCAAAAATGTACCGGTGCGAAGGCTGATGGTGCCTGGGT
>CALMGN010000235.1 GCA_937863605.1 uncultured Anaerolineaceae bacterium | reverse complement strand
GCGCGTCCGCCCGTGGTGGTGAACTAAAGCCTCCCCTTAGCAGGGAAACCCCAATCCGGACTGCTTACTTATTGCCTGTAATCTTATTGAGCAAATACATCTGGGCGGATGCGTCCACCACCAGGCAACTGACGCCTTCAGCGCAGGTGACTTTGTTGCCTTGTACGTGGTTCCCGCAATTGTCGCTCGTCAGCGCAATCCCCGCTGAGCTTACCCCTTTAATCGTATTGGCCTTCACCCGCGCGTACTGAGTGGACACGCCGAGTTTCACGCCAACTTCAGAAGCCTCAATGGTGTTGTTGTCCACCTGCCATTCAGACCCCTTTTCTACCGAAATGCCAATTGCTCCGGCATGAAACACATTGTTCCTGATCGATACCCGGCTGTGTTTGATTCCGCCAGAAACCACCCCGCCCGTACTGCAATGAAAGGTAATGCCTTCAATCGCTACGTCATTCGCTGTTCTTTCATCAAATAAAACGCCGTCATCGCAGCCCCGGATTACCGCGCCGTTCCGACTGCGCAGCCGGATGTTCGAAAGGAATATATTGACCGAGCGGTCAGTCCCGGTAAAGACAAAGTCGCCGCCGCTGGCATCCAGTGTGACCGTTCCCGCGTGCGCGCCGTTGCCGGTCGCCTGCTGGATCGCTGATTCAATATCGACTGCGCTGGTTACCTGGCTGGCGGTCAGAATCACCTCGCTCTGCGGTGCTGCCCCAAGCGTCAAAAACAAGGTGCATATAAAAATGAGCAAACGAAGGCTTTTCATGATCCCTCCCAAATAAAAACACTGACAGATTGTCAGCGGCTTGGTTGGCAGCCTGGATGAGCCAGGTTTGGGAACGATGCATTCCGCCTGCGATGATTTTCCCCCGTGAAATTATTGACAAACTTATTATAACCATGTGATCTGGATAGTTCAATGGATCAAACCGTCATTCAACCCCAAAAAACAAAATCCCAGGGTGTGCTCCAGCGCACCCTAATAATGGACGACCCTCGGGCGGGTATGCGGGTCGGTAAGGGAGAGCCGGAATGGCCACCTTATTCAAAATTTCTGTGCGGTGCCTTACCCTAATTTTAGAAAATGCGGGAAAGCTGCCCCGCAAGTAGGCGCACAAATCGCGAGTTTACCCTGCCAGGCACGTGGCTGGTGTCACTTGGCGCATGGTAGCCGCACCGCGGTATAATCACATCAACCATCATGCTTATTACGAACATCTCCCAACTACTCACCCTGGCCGGAGGACCGCAGCGCGGCAACGACCTTGGCCATCTAGGGATTCTAGCGGAATCAGCTGTTTTAGTACGAAATGGGTTTATCGAAGCAGTCGGCCCTTGCAACCGCATGCTGAAAGCCTATCCTACTGAAGAGCGCTATAACGCCGCCGGCAAGGTGGTCATGCCCGGTTTCGTCGACCCGCATACCCACCTGGTCTGGGCCGGCGATCGAGCGGCTGAATTTGAAATGCGCCTGGAAGGCATGACCTATCAGGAGATTTCTGATGCTGGCGGAGGCATTCGGGCCACCGTGCGCGCTACCCGCAATGCCAGCCTGGACGAACTAAAAGCCCAATCCCGCACCCGCGCCCGAATGATGCTGCGCGCTGGCACCACTACTGCCGAAGTCAAAACCGGGTATGCCCTGCAGCACCCCGGTGAATTGACCCAGCTGCAAGCCATCCTCGAACTGGATAAAGAAGGCCCGCTGGAACTGGTACCCACCTACCTGGGCGCCCATGACATTCCGCCAGAACACAAAGAACATCCCGAAGACTACACCAGCCAGTTATGCCGCACGCTGCTGCCAGAGGTCCTCTCCTGGTGGCAAATCAACGCCCCCGACCGTCCGCTACCCTTCGTCGACGTCTTTTGCGAGACGATCGCGTTCAACCTGGAGCAGTCGCGCCGCATTCTTGAAACCGCCAAAGAGCTGGGTTTTCCGCTCAAAATTCACGCCGATGAGTTCGACAACCTTGGCGGGGCTGCGCTGGCAGCCCGGCTGGGAGCGGCTTCAGCCGACCACCTGGTGGTCACCTCACTGGAAGATATTGCAGCCATAGCCGCAACCGATACCGTTGCCGTAGCGCTGCCGTGCACGCCATTCGGCCTTGCCACGCAACAATACACGCCGGCTGCTGCTTTCCTGGAAGCTGGCGCAATCCTGGCCATTGCCACCGACTTGAACCCGGGCACGGCCTGGTGCGAGAGTATGCAATTCGCCATCGCGCTGGCCTGCCGCTACATGCACCTCACCCCCGGACAGGCTGTTGCGGCTGCGACCATCAATGCCGCGGCAGCTATCAACCGTGCTGACCGCATCGGGTCAATCGAGGCTGGTAAACAAGCCGACCTGTTGATCCTGGAGGTCAGCGACTACCGCCACCTTGGCTACCGTTTCGGCGGCAACCTGGTTGCTCAGGTTATGAAACGCGGCGAATTCGTCGTTTTCTAACATCCCGCTGAATCGGAGCCATCTTTGCTAACCCTGGAAACTGCCCGTCAATGGTACCCGTCCACCGATCCAGTGCACGGCTTTGACCATATCCAACGCGTATACCGCATGGCGGAACGTCTGGCGCAGGCCGAAGGCGCCAATCTTGAAATTGTCCATGCTGCCGCCCTGCTGCACGACATCGAGGGCAGCCACCCGGGCGGCGATGAACGCGCCAACCACCATCACCAGTCGGCCGACATCGCAGCGGAAATTTTACAAGAAGAGGGCTGGCCTGCTGACCGGATTGCTGCGGTACAGCACTGCATCCGCGCTCACCGCTACCGCGACAACCGCGAACCACCCGCCACCATCGAGGCAAAAGTGTTGTTTGACGCCGACAAGCTGGACGTGCTGGGCGCGATCGGCGTAGCGCGCACCATTGGCTATGCGGTGCAGGCCGGGCAGCCCATTTTTGCCCAGCCAACCGCCCATTTTTTAGCGACCGGTGAAGGCGAGGCAGGCGAACCGCACAGCGCTTATCACGAACACCTGTTTAAATTGAGCAAGGTCAAAGACCGGCTGTTCACTGAAACAGCCCGAAAAATTGCCGCTGACCGTCATGAGTACCTGGATACTTATTTCAAACGATTGATCGCCGAAATGAGTGGCATCCTTTAACCTCCGGTTGTTTGTTAACCAAAGACAATTATGGAACCTACATTAGAGCAAATCATTGGCTGGGCGCATGAAGCTGGCGCCATATTACGCGCTGGTTTTCATCAAAAATTTGCGGTGCATCACAAAGGTCCTAAAGATCTGGTCACCGAAATGGACCATAAGTCCGAAGCCCTGCTGCTTGGGCAGCTTACCGCAGCCTTCCCCGACCATGCGATTTTCTCCGAAGAATCCGGCCACTTGAATGGCAGCCATGAATCGCAGTGGTATATCGACCCGTTGGACGGTACCGTCAATTACGCCCACGGCATCCCGATTTTCTCGGTCTCGATCGCTTATGCCCGCGCTGGTCAATTAAAACTGGGCGTGGTGTACGACCCGATGCACGACGAAACCTATGCTGCTGAAGCCGGCCGAGGCGCGACCCTTAACGGCGAAAAAATTCAACCCAAACAGGTTGACCGCATGATCGACGCGCTGCTGGTGACTGGTTTCCCCTATACCACCGGTAGCCCGGACAAGCCCGACAACCTCGACCTGTTTTCCCGCTTTGCCCGACAGGCCCAGGGCCTGCGCCGCCTCGGATCTGCCGCGTTGGATTGCTGCTGGGTGGCCGAAGGCCGCCTGGACGGCTACTGGGAGCTTGGCCTGCAGGCGTATGACATTGCTGCCGGGATGTTAATCGTGCGCGAGGCTGGCGGTATCGTCACCCGCCTGGACGGTAGCCCCGACATCTTCACCCCGCCTGTCAGCCTCGTCGCCGCCAACCCCAGGCTGCACACGCTCATGCTGGAAGTCATTCAAGGCAAATCGTAGGGAGGCCTTCGGTCGAGAGCCGCACGCGGTCTGGAGACCGGTGCGATCGGGAATAATTCGTAGGGATCGACGCCCTCGTCGATCCGACTTCCCGGTGCGTTCGACCCACTCCATTCTCGACATGCTACGTTTGCTATCCAATTGGTTTTGTCACCGAGGTCGAACTGCACCCTACGAATGAATCCGTCGCTGCCCCAGCACGCGCCAGCCGTGACACGTGACACCTGGCACTTTCGTGTACAATTAGCCGTATGGATTCCACGGCGCTCCCCCTCGACCAGGTCCTTGACGGCGACTGCCTCCAGGTCATGGAACAGCTCCCGCCAGAATCCATCGACCTGATCTTCGCTGACCCGCCCTACAACCTGCAATTGCGACAGGACCTCTGGCGCCCCAATCTGACGCGGGTGGATGGGGTCAGCGACGCCTGGGACCAATTCAAGGGATTCGCTGAATACGACGCCTTTACCGCCGCCTGGTTGACCGCCTGCCGGCGGGTGCTCAAACCCACTGGCACGTTGTGGGTCATCGGCACCTATCACAACATCTACCGCGTCGGTTACATCTTGCAAAACCTGGATTATTGGATCCTCAATAACGTCGTGTGGATCAAGACCAACCCGATGCCCAATTTCCGCGGGGTGCGCTTTACGAACGCGCACGAGTCGCTCATCTGGGCGCAAAAAGAACGCGGACAGCGATACACCTTCAACCACCGCGCCATGAAAGCCCTCAACGACGGCCTGCAAATGCGCTCCGACTGGTATCTCCCCCTGTGCAGCGGACGCGAACGCCTGCGGGTCAACGGAGTCAAAGTCCACTCCACCCAGAAGCCGCTGGCGCTGCTCTACCGCATCCTGCTTGCCAGCAGCAACCCGGGGGATGTCGTGCTCGACCCGTTCTTTGGCACCGGCACTACCGGTGAGGCTGCCCGGCGGCTGGGGCGCCACTGGATTGGCATTGAAAGCGATGCGCGCTACTCGGAATTGGCCCGCGAACGCATCGCGGCAGCGGATGCGCCGCCGCCTGCCGAGGTGCTGCAGATACACAACCCGCGCCGCGAGCCACGCCTGCCATTTGGGGTGCTGCTCGAAAGCGGGCTGCTGAAGCCCGGTCAGGAGCTCTATTTTGGCCGCGAGTCAGCCGTCAGCGCGGTGGTTCTAGCAGACGGGCAACTTGAATATGATCAACAGCGCGGCTCGATCCATCAAATTGCGCGATTGATCCAACCTGGACCATGTAACGGCTGGACGCTGTGGTACTACCACGACCCCCTCAGCGGGCAGCGCCAGCCGATTGATCACCTGCGCAAGCAGCTGCAGGAAACTTTATATTCACCTCTGGAGGAAGAAGTATGAGCATGGAAACCAAAACTTACCAGCAGGAACGCTGGAGTTTGTCGGATCTATTCCCAGCCCAGAACAGCCCTGAGCTCGAAGCGGCATTCAAAAAGTTGGATCAAGCCGTGACTGAATTTGAGTCCTTCCGCCCGCAGCTGACCCCTGACATTGTGGACAGCGCATTCATGGGTATTGTGCATAAATTCGAAGCGATCCAGGATCTTGGCAGCCGCCTTTATGGTTTTGCCGGGCTGTTTTACACCGAGGACACCCAGAACCAGGCCGCCCAGTCGTTGACGGCCCGGGTTGAGCAGTTCGTCGCCGACTTAACCAACCGCACCCTTTTCTTCACCCTGTGGTGGCGCGATCTGGACGATGTCAACGCCGCCCGCCTGACCGCTGCGTCTGGCGGCTTGCAATACTGGCTGGAGGCGCTGCGCGCCTTCAAGCCGCACACTCTGACCGAACCGGAAGAAAAAATTGTCAACATCAAAAATGTCACCGGGGCCAGTGCCGTCAATTTACTGTACAGCTCGATCACCAACCGCTACACTTTTAAGGTAACCGTCAATGGCGAAGAGAAAGAATTGACCCGCGGCGAGCTGATGGTTTACGTCCGCCAGGCTGATCCCGACCTGCGCGCCCGCGCCTACCAGGAGCTGTACCGGGTATACGGCAACGACGGTCCCATTCTGGGGCAAATCTACCAGACTCTGGTGCGTGACTGGCGTAACGAGCAAATCAGTCTGCGCAAGTACTCCAGCCCAATCTCGGCGCGCAATCTGATTAACGACCTGCCTGATTCAGTCGTCAACACGCTGCTGGATGTGGCCGGAAAAAATGTTGGGTTGTTTCAGCGCTTCTTCCGCCTTAAGGCCAAATGGCTGGGCGTGGATCACCTGCGGCGTTATGACATTTACGCCCCGGTAGTGAAGTCCGACAAAAAATATGACTACGATCATGCGGCGCAAATCGTGCTCGACTCGTTCAACGATTTCGATCCGCAATTTGCTGCCCTTGCCCGGCGCGTCTTTGACAATCGCCACCTGGATAGCGAAGTCCGCAAGGGCAAACGCGGCGGTGCGTTCTGCTGGAGCACTACCCCCAGCCTGACCCCCTGGGTGATGCTGAACTACCAGGGCCGCGCTGACGATGTGGCCACGATGGCGCACGAACTGGGTCACGCTATTCACAGCATGTTGGCTTCCAAGCACAGCGTTTTGGACTATCAATCGAATCTGCCGCTGGCGGAGACCGCTTCCACTTTTGGCGAGATGATGCTAGTAGATAAGCTGCTCAAAACCGAAGGCGACGAATCGGTACGCCGCGATCTGATCTTCCGCCAGGTGGACGATGCCTACGCCACCATCCAGCGCCAGGTGTTCTTTGCGCTCTTCGAACGGGAAGCGCACGAGATGATCGATCAGGGCGCCTCGGTGGACGAATTGGCTGAAGCCTATTTAAAAAACCTGAAGAGCCAGTTTGGCGACGCCGTCGAAGTCAACGACGAGTTCCGCTGGGAATGGGTTTCCATCCCACATATCTATGAAGTGCCCTTCTATGTATATGCCTATGCCTTCGGGCAACTGCTGGTGTTTGCGCTCTACCAGCAGTTCAAGGCCGAAGGCGAAGCCTTCAAGCCGCGCTATGTCAAAATCCTTTCTACCGGCGGGTCCATGGCGCCCGTCAAGCTGCTGGCTGAAGCTGGAATCGATGTCAACCAGGCATCCTTCTGGCAGGGCGGTTTTGACGTTATCGCCGAATTGGTCGACCAGCTTGAAAAGCTGCCGGTAAAGAGGCAATAGCAACCATTATCAGTAGAGGCGTCTGCCGCCCTTCCCGCGTAGGGCCACCGGGCGCCTTAAGCCCACCTTATAAATCAACCATCCCCGTGCCCGCAAGTATGATCCAAAACCCGGGCACGGGGATCCGTGTAAGATCGAACCAATTCAATTATTCCCCGTTCCCCTGCCTGTTGGGAAAAATCTTCTCCGAAAATAAATGGAGTAAAATCGCCTGAAAATCCCAAATAATCTTCCCTTAATCTTCCAGCCTTATAATTTTTTTCGCTTTAGATCCATCTATCCCTGAAAATTAATGAATTCAACTGCGATGACTCAATCCCTGCAAGATCAAACCATTTTGATTACTGGCGCCACCAGCGGCATTGGCCGCATCACCGCCAGAGAGTTAGCCCGCAAAGGAGCCCAGGTCGTCATTGTAGGCCGCAACCCCGATAAAACGCAATCGGTTGCGAGTGAAATCCAGCGCAGCACCGGAAATCCGCGGGTAGCGATGATGGTTGGCGACCTCTCCGACCTGTCCGAGGTGCGCCGCATCGCGGCTGAATTTCTCCAGCGTTTCGACCGTCTGAACGTTCTGATCAATAACGCCGGGGCGGTATTTTTTACACACCGGATCAGCACCGACGGGTTTGAAATGACCCTGGCGCTCAATCACCTTTCACCATTTTTACTGACCAACCTGCTGCTGGAGCGGCTCAACAGCAGTACACCGGCACGAGTCATCTCTGTTTCATCGATGGCCCATTGGGGTGCCCATGTTAACCCGGACAACCTTAATGGAAGCCGAACCTACTGGGGCTGGCGGGCCTATAGCCAGTCCAAGCTGATGAATATTCTTTTCACACGCGAGCTGGCGCGCCGGGTCGGTAGCGGCGTGACCGCCAACTGTTTGCACCCGGGTTTTGTCGCCACCAACTTTGGCAAGAGCAACGGCGGCATTTTCCGCCCGCTGTGGAGTCTGGTTGAACTGGCTGCTATTTCCCCCGAACAGGGAGCGAAAACCTCCATCTACCTGGCCTCTTCGCCTGAAGTGGCAGAGGTGACTGGCCAATATTTCGTTGACTGCCAGCCGCAGCGCTCCTCGCCCGAATCCACCAATGACGATACCGGCCGCCGCCTGTGGGAAACCAGCGTTAATTTGACCGGGTTGGCATAGAGCATCTTTTATATGTTCGTTTATTAATATGATTTGCCTTTTCAAACACCATATCTGCTCAGTGAGTTTGATCTTCGTAGGTCGGTTAGAGGGGCGATTCAATATATCTTGTGGAAAATCACCATAGCAGCCCCGAAAACCGACATTGTTGGATATCTTCTTCGTCGGATTTCAGGCTACAAGTGTAAATTTTTAACCAACCTAAGTCGCACGCCTTCAATCCGACCTACCAATACCCACCTCTACTATTCACTGCGCGTCAGACTATAATTATGCTACATTCCTGCCTTAATCAGGAGCATAGCTTGAACAAATCTGCATACCGACCCCTTACATTCCTCTGCCTGGCTGGCATGTTGCTCGCAGCCTGCCGCCCAGCCATCCCCACCCCGCTGCCATTGACCTCCATCCCTGAACCCACTGCGGTGGATTTCCCGCAGGCCGCCCTGGTTGCCCAATCGGTACTGGCCGAAAAATTGGGGCTTGCGACCGAAAACATCACCATTCAAAAGGTCGCCCCTGCTCTATGGCCTGACTCGTGCCTTGGCCTGGGCGCTGCAGACGAACTGTGCGCCCAGGTGCTCACCTCAGGTTATCTGGTAACTCTGTTGGCTGACGGCCAGACCTTTGAGTACCGCACCGACCTGGAGGGGCAGGCTGTGCGTGCGGTTACCACGGATAATGAAACTCCCCCGGCAGTCAGCGCAGCCCGCCAGGCGCTGGCTGACCTGTTATCCGTCAATCCAGCTTCCATCTCTGTTATCAACGTTAAACCGGTAGACTGGCCGGATTCCTGTCTGGGAGTCGCAATTCCGGGCGCCTGTGCCCAGGTCATCACCCCTGGTTACCGGGTGATTCTAATCGTCAGCGGGCAGAGCTACGAATTTCACACCAACCAGGATGGTACACAGGTCATACCGGCAGGCAGAGTCACGGGTCAATCCGAGCAGCCGATCATCACTTTGACTTCAACCAACGCGCAGGGTGTTTGCGAGCAAGTCGTGGTCACCAGCACCGGCACGGGAACCGGACCCTGCGGCAGTGCTCCGGAATTGAAATCTTTCCCGGGGATGCAGCGTTCGGTCGAACTGGGCATCTGGCAGGCGCGCTATGCCGCCTTCGAGGTCGTCGGCAAAGACGGCAGCCTGACCTTTGACGGGCGCGGCGCCCAGACAGCTAAATTGGAAGAGCAGCGCGCCATGATCGCCTGGACGCGATTAACCGAACTTGACGTTTCCGGGCTGCCCAATGACCCGCCAGCCGGGCTTTTAATCGATTGGCGCCGCACCGGCGGAATCGCCGGGTTGTGCAACCGTTTGATGGTGTTCGAGAGCGGTTTTGCCTATGCCCGCAGCTGCACCGACACCGCGCTCGGACAAACATTGCTGCCCGTTGAGCAATTGAAGCTATTGTATAATTGGCGCGACAACCTTGCACCCGCGCTGGTCACTGCCAGCGATAACGTAACCGATGGGTTTAATTACGAACTGCTTTTCAATGGCGCCGGCAGCCAGGCTCCTGACAGCAATACCAAGCAGGCTATGCTGGTGTTGGCCGCGCAGCTTTACGCCCTGCTGGTTCAATAATTCAGACCAAATGGGGGCGTAAGATTCTCAATCGTCAAAAACTTTCCTGCCAGGCAGCAAAGACTTCAGGTTGCCGCCAATAGAACGCAAATCCCCATTCATGGAGACCCAATGAAATTTCTCATCACCGGCGGAGCCGGATACATTGGCAGCACCATTGCCTCCGCCATGGAGGACAGTGGTCACACCCCTGTCATTCTGGATAATTTGTCAGTCGGCAAACGCGAGTTCACCCGCGGGCGCAGTTTCTACCAGGCTGATATCGCTGACCAGGCCGCCCTGGAAACCATCTTCCACGACCACCCGGATATTTCCGCCGCCATCCATTGCGCCGCCCTGGCAATTGTTCCGGAATCGGTTGAAAAACCGTACCAGTACTACCACGAGAATGTTGCCAAATCCCTGGAGTTATTCCGAACCCTGAACCAGTTGGGATGCAAACGGGTGCTTTTCAGTTCATCAGCTGCCATTTACGACATCGTTCCCGGTTTTATGGTGACTGAATCCTCGCCCCTCAATCCCTCCAGCCCCTACGCCCGCACCAAGTTCATGATGGAAATGGTGCTGCGTGATTTTTGCGCAGCGTACGGTATGCACGGCATTGCGCTGCGTTACTTTAACCCGATTGGCGCAGACCCAAAAATGCGCTCCGGTATTCACATCGAACGGCCAACCCATGTGCTCGGCAAACTGGTGGATGTTGCCCTCGGTAATATCCCCTACTTTGAATTGACCGGCGTGGACTGGCCCACCCGCGATGGCAGCGGTATCCGGGATTACGTTCATGTCTGGGATCTGGCAGCCGCCCACCTGGCCGCCGTGTCCAATTTTGATGCTGTATTTGAGCGCGCCGGCAATCCCAGGGATAATTACCTGGTGATCAACCTGGGTACCGGTCGCGGCGTGACCGTGCGTGAAATGGTCACAGCCTTTGAGAACGTATATGGAACAAAGGTGGCGCTGCGCGAGATGCCCCCGCGCCCCGGCGACGTGGCCGGTGCCTATGCCAATGCGGATACCGCTGGCCGCCTGCTGGGCTGGGAGGCCACCTCGTCCATTGAGCAGGGCATTGCCAGCGCCCTCCAATGGGGCGAGGTGCGCAAAAGCATTCTGGGCTACAAGTGATTCGATTTTCTATCAAAAAAACAGGACAGGCAAAACACCTATCCTGTTTTTTATGTGTCTGCAGTCGATCTACCGCCCGACCAACGGGAAATAATAAACGATGGCATCTCCCATAGACAGACGATAGCGCACATCTGTGCCTGCCAACTCGGGAACGACCGGTGTTACCTTCAGGTAGTATTTCCCGGAAGCTGCCGGTTTCAAGAACAGCCCCGCAGATTGGCCCAGCCCGGTGGAAAAAGTGCTGGCAACCAGAGTGGTTCCGCTGGCATCGTACAGCTCCAGCTTGAAAGCTGCCCCACCGCTGATGGACTCTGCGTTGATGAAGTAGGCTTTACCCGCCTCTGCATTAAAAGTCACCCAATCTGCATCGTTTGCGCAGAAATTGTGCTCCTGCGGTTGCCCCTTAACCAACGGGGTTGCCCCGCTTATTTGCCCATCTGCGCTCTCGTACGCATCAGCCTGGCAGGTGCCGGAGATAACGGTCGAGGTTCCTGCTTCAGCGGTGTTTCCGCTTGTATCCTTGCCCACCACCCGGAATTCATAGGTGGTCCCCGGCATCCCAACAAACCATTCGGTGTATTGACCTGCAGGCCGGATCACCCCCGAACCGGCCCATTCACCGCCGCTCGGTCGGGAGAATAACTCCAGGCTTTGCAGGACAGTATCGTCATAACCACTGAATTTCAACTCAACCGCAGTCGACCCTATGGTGCCTGGCAGCGGATCGATCTTTACCGTAGGCAGGGTAGTATCCAGTTGCGCGGTGATGCGAATTTCACCGCTGACATTGCCGGCTGCATCCTTGGCCTCCACATATAAGGCACTGTTTTTAAGTTCGCCCAGTTTAGCCGGATCAACTTGCATTGTCCAGCCGTCAGTGCCGTTGTAATCGGTACCAATCAACTGCCAGGTGCCGCCCTGCCAGTCCGCCGGATGCCAGAGGAAGTCCATTTGCATGATGCGCGTCGAACCATCGCGTCCATCCACTTTGATCGGAAAGACTGTGTTCGTTGGCCAAACACTGCCAGGGGAGGTGATCCCAATCACCGGCGGCGTTGTGTCCTCAAAGATATGCAGCGAATAGGGATAGTCCAACCCGCCCGCACCCGGATGATTCCAGGCTTTGACCTTCAGGTAATATTCAGCCGTTTCCGGCAAAATGACGCTCAGCATCGAATCCTGCACCACGTATGGGACCTGGTCGTCATTTTCGAAGATCAAACTGCCGTTTTTATCCAACAGGGTCAAGACCGGGTCCAAAGTTGAGCCGTCACGGGTAGCATCCAACCATATACCCACCTGCTGCCCTCTGGTGCCCGTAAATTTGAAGTAATCGATGTCGCCTGCCGGGCAAATATACTGACCGGTGACATGCTGGTTGACCGCAATTACTGCCGCGGTTGCCAGGGTGCTGTTGTTGTCAACGCAGGTCGCCTGCAATGCGTTTTGGCCAATGCTGATCTGGTCAATTTGCCAGCCCGAACCGGTATTGGCGCGCTCATCCGCGGTGAAGAAGAAAAAGCGCACTCTGATCTTTTGTCCCTTGTATGCGGTCAGATCGATTTCCGGGCTGCTGAGCCAGAAGTCCGCTGGATCGTCGCTCAATTGCAGGACGTTTTTGAATTGCCCGCCATCCACTGCAACTTGCACCCAGCGTTGATCCCAGTACGGGTAAGGACCTTCGGTTTCGTAACGATACTGGAAGCGCAAGGTCGCACTGCCCGTGGCCGAAAGTTGAATGGGCGGCGAAGTAAGGCTGCCGTAATGGGTCGTTCCGGTGTTATAGCTGCCACCTTGATTGTAAATAAAGCCAGTCCGACCCTCGCTCAAACTGCCCCAGCGCCACAACCCGCTTGCCGACCATTCCGCCAAGTTCACATCCAGCGTATCCGTCCACGGCACAGCTTTAGCTGTCTGTGCAGGCAAGCCATCTGTGGTGACGGTGAAATAGTAGTAGGGGGTATTGTTGCTGCAGCCGGTCCCGCTGGAGGAATTTTTACCGCAAGCCCACAGGCGGTACTTCCCGGGGGGGAAGCTGCCAAGCGAAGCATTTGGCGCAGGTAATTTGTCGTATTCCTGGAACAGGGAGAAAGTGCCAGTGCTTACCTCGCGGAAGACCTGCACCCGGTAGCTGGTACCGCCCGGCTCGTAGAAGCTGACCCCCAGCGACTCTTTTGTCGGGAAGCTGATGGTATTGGCAGTAGCGCTGGTATCCAAGGTCGGGAATTTGACCACGTCGTCATCCGATACCCGTGCCGTCTTTGGCTGCACCACCATCCCCGTGATCGTGTCGCTGCCAACCTGATTATCTGCCAGGTTCGGGTCGTTGGCTTCAAAAGCTTCGACCCGGCCAGAAGTAATGATCTGTTGGTTACCATTCGCTGTATAGTAGGTCATGCTGGCGTCTGAAACTACCGCACGCACGTTTGCCCCGATTTGCAGCGAAGCAATATTTCGGGCGCCCACAGTCCCAAAATTGCTGCTGGAGTAAGCGCTGGTTCCGTTGAGGTTCAACCGGGTACAGGCGCCCATATAATTGGGTTCGGAATAGATAGCCACCTGGTCAGCAGTGGGCGTGCAAGCCGCCGGGGTTGGCGGAGTGCAGCCGTAATTCTTGACCAGCGAGCGTACCCCTTGCGGCACGCTGATGTTTCCTTCATAATCCCAGACACGAACCGCAATATCGACCAACCCGTTTTGCAGGTAAGCGGAACACACATTGGCGCTGATGCTGAATGGCGTAGCGCTGGTCGAATCACCAAGATTGACCCAGTCACCATTGAGGTTGCGGGCAATCGCCTGAATTTTGACCACTCCGCGGTCGTCGGCAGCCGTGCCAGCGATCAGGATTCCAGGTTCGGTGATCAATTGCCCGTTGGCGGGTGCAGTCAGGCTGGCGGTTGCCGGGTTAGCCCCAACATTGCCGGAAATATAGCTGTCTGCGCATTCGGTGCCGTAAGCCGGGAATTTGGCTGCCTCATAGCAGGTTCGGGGTGTCCCGTCATTGACCGATACATCGTCAAAGCGAATATCGACCGAAGAACCCCACGGTACGCTTTGACCGTAATAGGTGGTGTAATAATAAATTCCACTGGTTACGTGGTAATGCAGGTGGTGCCCTGAACTGTAGCCCGTGTCATCTACATTGCCTATATACTGTCCCTGCAATACGGGCGTGCCCTTTTTTTTCAACTCGGCCGGGATGCTGCCAGCCGCCATATGATAATAAATCTGCCAGGTCGTCGGGGAAGTGCTGGCGTCCTCGATGGTCAAATAATTGGTGCAGGTTTCGCTGCCATTGTAGCAGCCGTCATAATAGTCCTTAACCGTCCCTCCCTTGGCAGCCAGCAACGGGAACATGGTTCCGTCAGCGAAATCATAGGCATAACGGCAGCGTGTTTCGTTGCACGAACCATAAATGAGAAAATGCCCGATCGATCCGCTCAACCGCCGGCTGACACCCGCCGCCCAGGGCAGCTTATAACCGCGAAAGACGACACCATCCAGGGTGGTATCCAGCCCGTTTTTCTGACCATACAACTCAGCCTGCAGCTCAATCGGCAGCAGCTTGGCAGGGAACGCATCCAGCGACGCAGTGAACGCAGAGTCAGTGGAAAACAATACCTCCCAACCGCCCGGCTGGGTGGAATCCTTTACCCCCACTGCCAAACCTGGCTCGGTGGCGATCACCTCGCCGGTCGTCAGATCAACCGGCGCCAGCCACAACAAAGCGGATTGCTCATCCGCGCTGGGAATCAGATTATCAATCGTGAACCCGATCTGATTAGCCCCCATCAGTTTGCTCTGATATTCGCCCAGTTTATCCTGCAGCGCCTGTTCAAGGGCCGGGTCAACCTCACCGCCGCCCTGCGGCGGCTCAGGAGCTGCCATGGATTGCCTGGGTGTGATTGTGGTGAGCCATAAGACTGCTGCCAGCAGTATCGCCGATGTGAGCAAGGTGGTTTTCTTCATAAATTCCTCCGGGCATCCCGCCGTGCGGTCCGCCCCAATGCAAACAATAAAGGTTCTGAAACTTTTAGGTAACAAGGTTCGTGCCAACCTGTGTTAATAAAAAAACCGGCTGCGAGGACGGCAGCCGGTACGCTCCCATCCAATAGCAATATTAAGCCGAACGCCCCATCTCAGCCACAAAAGCCTGCAGCGCCACCTCAAGCTCAATTTGACCGGTCTTGGTCATGCGGTCGATTTCCAACAACCGGTGGTAAATGCGCTTCAGGCTGTCAAGGCTGTAGCGGCGCGCCTGATTGAGCGCTTTGGACGCTGGAAAGGGGTGGATTCCCAGAAGTTGGCCGACTGCGGTATCACTGGTGACCCCGTTTTGCAAGGCTTCCCTGGCCATCAGGATCATGCGGTACTGCCGGACAACCATGGCATACAGGCTAATGGCGTCCTGTTCCTCGAGCAGCCGGCCCAGGTGACGCAGCGCCTGGCGCGCATCTCCCATTGCCAGCGCATCCACCATCACAAATACATCCGCCTGGCCGCCAGGGGCGGTCAGTTCATGGATATCCTCAGGCTCGATGGGTCGTTTAAAATCGACATACGAGAGCAGCTTGGTGATCTCCTGGCGGCCTTGCCCGGTATCCGAGCCAATGATGGCTGCCAAAGCAGAAGCAGCCTGCGGCGTTATCCGCCCGCCCTGGCGTTTGACCTCGCTGGTAATCCAGCCCGGCATGGCATTCAGCGCCGGCAGCCGGCAAATCTCGATGTTTGTCTTGGGCCCGGCCACCCGTGCCCACTCCAAAAGCGGGTGAATTTTAGTCTTGCCCTTATCTTTATAGTCATAGATCAGCTTCCAACCACGCTGATTCCCGCTGGGCAACCAGGTATCATCCTGAACAAGCACCAGCGCCGTGCTCTCCGGCAGGCTGCCAAGCATTTGCAAAAATTTTTCCCGGGCGCTGTCGGCCTTCATTAAGCTGGCGGAGTTTTCAAGAATGACCATGCGCCGGGAGGTTAAAAACGGCAGGGTGTAGGCTGCCGTGCGGACATCTTCTACCCGGGTATTCGAAGCGGCCCCATCCAGACGCTGGATGTTCATATCCGCCATCGATGGATCGCCCATCAGCTCGATCAGTGAATTCACCCGATCGTGCAGCGCCTGGTGGTCGTCGCCGAAAAGCAGCGTGACCAGCGGGAGCGTGTCGGGAGAGTTGACCGTGTCCGTCATCGGCTAAACCGCTGGGATATCTCGGGTTAATACCTGGTGAACCGGCGTCCCGCCGCGCATATACCGGTTAATGCCTACCACCCGCAAATCGCCCAATCGCGCATCCGTTGTGACCCGTTCCTGCACCTTTGGCCCCAGCGGGAAGGTCAGGATCAATGCCAGCGTCACCAGGGTGGTGACCAGCGGAAGGCGGTCCAGCTTGCGGCGCAGGCTGCCGTCGCTGCCGATCATTGCCAGCCATGCGGTAGTGCCAGCAACAAGACCGGAAATGGCAAAGTTGGTCCCGCAATGCGGGTGGATTGCCAGCCGGCTTTCCCCGGCGCGTAACCGCCGCTGCGCTTCCTCGACGGCATCCCGTAATTCTTCAAGATCAACATCGCCGACCACCCAGAAACCGCGCGGATTCGAGTAACCTGCCATGCGCTGTCCGGGTTTTTTAGCGCTCAAAATTTGCAGAGCAGCGTGTTCAAGCGCATGATTGCGCCGTACCAGTGATAACCTTGAACCTATCATAGCCGCACTCCGATCTACCTGGAATCTTTCACCGAAATTATAGGCCGAATCCGAAATGACAATTGGTAATTTGCAGCCCTAGGGTCAGGCAGCATCGTTCAACAAAGCCGCGCGTTCGGCGGTATTGTACTCACGTTCATGTTTGGCGAAGGCCCCGGCATCAATGCGGCGCAGCAAAAACAGCGAAACCACCAGCAGTCCAGCCTCGACCATGAAAACTACCACATAGCCCGCAATCGCATTCAGACTGATCTGGGTGACTACGTCGCGCAGGACGCCACCCAACACCGTGCCAAGCAGCCGCGCCAGCGCGTTGGATACGCCCCACGCCCCAATGAACAGACCGACCTGGTCAGTAGTCATGTCCAGCATCAGCGACAGGTTGGAGACCGTCGCCAGACCGGTGCCAAGCCCCAGCAGCACGACTCCAGTGTAGAACCCGCTTTTCATCGTCAAGATCCCGCTGAATGCGATCAGCACGAAACCGGCTGCCGCGCCAATCGCGCCCAGCTGCGCCACCCGTTTTTTGCCCATTTTGCGTTCCATCAAGTTGGCTATCGAGAGGGTGAGCAACACGCACCCGCCCCAGATCGAGGTGATGCGCGTGGTAGCTTCAACCGGCAGATTGAAGGCTTCGCCAGCAAACGGTTCCAATAGGACATCCTGCCCGAGGATCGCCGCCAGCATCAAAATCAAATAAAAGAAGAAGATGCGTGCGCTGGGATAGGTCATCACTTCGCGCATCAGATGAACCCAGGGCTGGCGGTTTTCGGTCACCGGTTCGTGCGCCTCCTCAGGGCGGTGGCGCGGCTCAAGACCCAGCAAACCGATTCCGCCTAAGGCTAGCGCAATCAAAGCGATGATCGTAAAGGCATTTTCCAGCCTTTCGGGGGAATAGGGTTCGAGCAGCCGGCTCAACCCGGCTGCGGTGAAAATGATCCCCACGATCATCAAAAACCACATAATGGCAATGGTGCGTGAACGCCCTTTTTCACCGGATAGCTCGGATGCCAACGATAAGTAAGAGACGCTGGCAAAGTTGTACCCCATGCCCCAGGCGCCGAAGGTGAGCAGGCTTAAGAGGATGCCCAAAGGCCGGTTTTCCGGCATCAGGAACACAGCCCGCGGAGCCAGAATCACCCCGGTCACGCATAAGAGCAGCCCAAATGCAATATACACGGTCCGCCGCCGCCCCAGCAGTGGGTGCCGGTCGGCGTACGACCCAATTACCACCTGAGTAGGCGAGAAAAGGTACGGCAAAGAGGCTAAAATGGCCACTAGTGTCGCCGAAACAGCCATTTCTTTGATCATCACCCGATTCAGGGTGCTGTTAATCGGTACCAGCGTCATAGCGACCGCGGCATGAATCAGTGCCAGTTGCAAACTTTTACGCAGCATAAACCCTTCCAGTACTCCAGATGGATAACCCGCCTGGATGATATCCGGTGTACCGCCGGAAAGTGCGGCAAATTACCCGGCCTTTTCCAGTAAAGCAAAGTTGAGCGCTTCTCGCAGCGAGCGCGCCTGCAGGATCTCGATACCTTCCGGCCAGGGTTCGCTGCGGCGGACGCCCCGCGGCACAATGGCTGATTTAAAACCTAATTTAGCGGCTTCCCGCAGTCGGGCAGGCATTTGACCCACCCAGCGCAGTTCTCCCGACAGCCCGATTTCGCCGATCAGAACTGCGTCGGCGCGCACCGGAATATCGCGCATCGAAGAGGCGATCGCAGCCGCAATAGCCAGGTCGGCAGCTGGTTCGTCGATGGTCAACCCGCCAACCACATTGACAAAGATATCCTGGTCGCCCAGGTGAAACCCCAGGCGGCGGGTCAATACCGCGGTGATCAGCAGCAGCCGGTTGAAATCCACGCCGTTAGGCGTGCGCCGCGGGTTGCCCAGGCTCGACGAAGTGGTTAAGCCCTGCAATTCCACCAGTAACGGACGGGTGCCTTCCATTGTGACCGTTATCGCTGACCCGGGCGCATTGATCATGCGTTCGGCCAGAAAAACCTCGGATGGGTTGGGCACTTCCACCATGCCGCGCTCGCGCATTTCGAATACGCCGACTTCAGAGGTGGCGCCAAAGCGGTTTTTGACCGAACGCAGCAGCCGGAAAGTTTGAAACCGGTCACCCTCCAGGTAGAGGACGGTATCGACGATGTGTTCGAGCACCCGCGGGCCGGCAATCACGCCTTCTTTGGTCACATGCCCAATGACAAACACCGCCATGCCGGTCGATTTGGCCAGCTCGCGCAGCCGCGAGGCGCATTCGCGCACCTGGCTGACGGATCCGGCGGTGGAACTTAATTCCGGCAGGTAAACAGTCTGGATCGAGTCGATGATCAACAGGCCGGGTTTGATCTGCTGGACATGCTCGAAGATGGTGTCTAAATTGGTCTCGGTGACCAGCATCAGATTATCCGGCGCTTTTTTTTCGCGGCCGTTTTCAGCTGCGCTCATCAGACGGATAGCGCGCATTTTGATCTGGCGCTCCGACTCCTCGCCGGAGACATACAACACTGTTCCGGAGGAGTATCCGGTGCGCGTGAACTCGCCAGCCATTTCGATGGTCATTTGCAACACCAGGGTTGATTTGCCAATCCCCGGGTCGCCGCCGACCAGCACGATCGAACCTGGCACCACCCCGCCGCCCAGCACACGCGCAAATTCAGAAATCGGCAGACTCAGGCGTTCTTCGGCGTCCCCGGATATCTCGGTTAAGCGGCGCGGCTGCGACCGCCCGCCCAAACCCCGTGCATTGCCAGCCGATGCCGCTACTTCTTCCTGAATGATTTCTTCGACCATCGTGCCGTACTCGCCGCAGGACGGGCAGCGTCCGAGCTGGCGCGGCACGCTGCGTCCGCAGTTTTGGCATACAAATCGCGTCTGAGTTTTAACCATGGCGCAATTATACACTGGTGAAATTGATGCCTCCCCTAAAATCCGTTCTTAGGATTTTGGAGGCGCGATGGATGCACTCCCGCCCACAGGGCACACTCCCGGAAGGACGCCGGGACGGTGTGTGAGTGAG
>CALMGN010000234.1 GCA_937863605.1 uncultured Anaerolineaceae bacterium | reverse complement strand
TGTGCCCCCAAGGGGATTCGAACCCCTGTTTTGGCCTTGAGAGGGCCACGTCCTGGGCCACTAGACAATGGGGGCGTAAGGCGGCTTGGATTCTATCATGCGCCTATCCCCTTGTCAACAATTCATTGACACGCCTGCCAAGTATGCTATGATTGAATGACTTCATTATTTATATCCTTTTATTTCGGTCCTTTTCATCCCGTACTTTAACAGCTCTCATTTTTTTAGGAGTCATCATGAGCACTGATTTTGTTTTTCGTTTAATTGGCATGGTTGCGTTCACGGCTTTAGGTGTGATCTGGGGAACTCAGTTGGGCCGCCTGGCGAATGTCAACCCCAGCCCAAATGTCTTCACCTCTGACCAGTATGCCGTCACCTTTGGCCTGGTTGGAGCACTGGTTGGGTTAATCTTAACCCCTTACCTGACCACCCGTCCGGTACGTGCGATTCGCAGTTTTTTGTTGAAAGTCTCGGCGCAAACTTTATTTTCCGGGCTGATCGGGTTAATCGCTGGTCTGACGATCGCGGTTCTGCTTTCCTTCCCTCTCTCGCGACTGCCGTCCCCCTTCGGGCAGACCTTTCCATTTATTGCGGTGCTATTGTTCAGCTACCTCGGCGTAGCAACCTTCTTATTGCGCCAGAACGACCTGGCCGTATTCCTTGGCAATTTCTCCAAGGGCGGGCCGGGGGCTGCGTCAGTGGACCAATCCGCAGGATGGGCCGAATCCCGTACCATCCTGTTGGACACCAGCGTCATCATTGACGGCCGGATCGCCGATATTGCCCGCACAGGTTTTCTGCCCGGGTCGCTTTTGATTCCACGTTTTGTGCTCAACGAACTGCAATACATCGCCGACTCACCGGACAGTATGCGCCGCCAGCGCGGCCGGCGCGGCATGGAGGTGCTCTCGCAGTTGCAGAAGGAACCTATCATCCCAATCCGCATCACAGACATCGATGTGGAAGGCGTTCGCGATGTAGACGACAAATTGGTGATCCTGGCGCGCCAGTTGCGCTGCCCGATCTTAACTAACGATTACAACCTCAACCGGGTCGCCGAGCTGCAGGGGGTCAATGTACTCAATGTCAACGAGCTGGCCAATGCGGTTAAATCAGTGCTGCTGCCGGGCGAGGCGCTTTCCATCCGGGTAATCCAGGAAGGCAAGGAATCAGGCCAGGGCGTCGGTTACATGGACGACGGGACTATGGTGGTGATCGAGAGTGGCCGCGAGTATCTGAGCCAGGAGATCATGGTCACCGTAACCAAAGTGCTGCAAACCGCTGCCGGGCGCATGATTTTTGCCCGCCCTGAAAACGAACGCTAAACTGCGGTCAGAGGTTTTCATCTAATGCGAGATATTATCACCGGGCGTAATCCGGTCTATGAAATTTTTCAAGCCCACCGCCGTCAGGTCTTTCGGCTGCTGGTAGCCGTTGGTGTTGAAGAGAAGGGCCGCCTTGCGGAAATTTTGTCCCTGGCGGCAAAATATAAAATCCAGATTGAACGGATAGCGCGGCAGCGTTTAGATGCCTTGGGCGAAGGTCACCAGGGGGTCGCGGTCGAGGTCACCGAGTATCCCTTCAGCACCCTCCCGGATATTTTAGCCCTGGCGCGCAAACGGCAGGAACCGCTGCTGGTCTTGCTGCTGGATATGCTGCAGAACCCGCAGAATCTGGGAACGCTGCTGCGCAGTGCTGAAGCCGCAGGCGTGCATGGGGTGGTGATCCCCTTCAGACGATCTGCCAGCGTGACGCCAGCCGTGGTGCATGCCTCCTCGGGCGCCACAGAGCACCTGCTGGTAGCCCAAATGAACCTTTCGCAGGCAATTGACTCGCTCAAAGAAGAAAACGCCTGGGTAGTCGGGTTGGAAGGCGGAGCAGCCTCTCGGCCGCTGACCGAAGCACCGCTGTCAGGTCCATTGGCGCTGGTGGTCGGCAATGAAGGCGAAGGCATGCGCCACCTGGTCCGCCAGAAGTGCGACCTGCTGGTTCAACTGCCGATGCACGGACGGGTGGATTCGCTCAACGCAGCGGTAGCAGGTTCGATTGCGCTGTACATGGTACTGCAGGCTCGGCCGCCGCGTTCGACGGCTTCTTAATTATTTCTTCCGTAAATTACAGGTTTCTGTGTGAAAAAAGGCATTCTTTTCGCTCTGGCTGGATACGCGATCTGGGGTTTCTTCCCCCTTTATTTCAAAACACTGCAGGCTGCACCGGCGTTTCAGATCATGGCCCATCGGGTGGTATGGTCTTTTTTACTGATGACGGCAATCATCTTTTTCCGCAAGGATATGAAATCCTTGCTTTCAGCTGTAACTCCGCGGATTGCTTTGCTGTATGCAATTGCCGGCACCCTGCTGGCGATCAACTGGGTTACCTATGTGTGGGGGGTGAACTCCGGTTTCGTGGTGGAAGCCAGCCTGGGATACTTCATCAATCCATTGGTCAGCGTGCTACTGGGAGTCATTTTCCTGCAGGAGCGGCTGCGCCCGCTGCAATGGGCGCCGGTCGTGATGGCAGCAGCGGGAGTCACTTACCTTACCGTCAGTATGGGCAAGTTGCCGTGGATTGCACTGGTATTAGCCGTCTCGTTTGGGTTATACGGGTTAATGAAAAAAATTACACCGCTTGGCTCGCTGCAGGGGTTGACCCTGGAGACCGCCGCGGTCTTCCTGCCAGCCTTGGCCTACCTGATTATTGAACAGGTTCGCGGTGCAGGTGCTTTCGTCAATGCTGGCGCCGGCACGACCCTGCTGCTGGCTGCCACGGGCGTGGTCACTGCAGTCCCGTTGATATTTTTCTCAGCCGGAACGCGTCTGATCCCGTTAACGACCATTGGATTGCTGCAATACATTACGCCCACCGCTCAATTCCTGCTGGGGGTGTTCGTTTTCAAAGAATCTTTTTCCAGCAATCAAGTAGTCGGGTTTGTGATCATCTGGATCGCACTGATTTTGTTTACCCTGGAAAACTTAATGCACAACCGCCCATTTCGCGCCAGACCAGCCGTTGAGACGGGCAACCCTGCCGGTCAGGGTAAAGGTTAACGCCTTCTGCGGATAACCTTCGACAGGCTCAGCCTGCGGAGTTGTGGCGGTCACTGACCTTGCCGCTGTGTCGACATGCTCAGCCTGCATGTTCTCGCCGAGCCCTGAGCTTATTAAAGGGGTGGTAAACGCGCATCTACCGCGAGCCTAACGAGCGTAACGCCTCGTTCCGTCAGGCGTTGGAAGTTGCGGTACAATTAGGCACTTTTTAGAAGGAACCCCAACCCAGTGTTTGAACTTGTCTTCCTCGGCACCTCCGCTTCCGCTCCATCGGTGCGCCGTAATTTACCGGCACTGGTGGTCAAACATGACGAGCACCGCTTTCTGGTCGATTGCGGCGAAGGTACCCAGCGCCAGATCCTGCAATCCGGCATTGGATTCAAACGGCTCAACCGCATCCTGATCACCCACGGTCACCTCGATCATATTCTCGGGTTGGCCGGTCTGCTTTCCACATTTATGCGCTGGGAAACGATCGATGAGCTGGAAGTGATCGGCGGCAAAGGCGCCCTCGACCGTGTTCACGATCTGCTCTACGGGGTGGTATTGCGCGGGCAGCAACCGCCCATGCCGTTGAACTTACGGTCGATCGAAGCTGGTCCGGTGATCGAAGAGGCCAATTTTAGGATCAGCGCTTTTTCGGTTCAGCACCGCGGCCCGGATAATTTTGGCTATTTATTCGAGGAAAAAGGGCGGCGGCCGTTTATACCGGAGAAAGCCGAAGCACTCGGCATTCCCAATGGTCCACTGCGGCGTGAATTGGTTGAAGGGCGCAGCGTTCTGCTGCCGGATGGACAGAAAATTGAACCCGACAGCGTTTTGGGTGACTTTCGGCCTGGGACGCGCCTGGCAGTCATTGGCGACACGGGGGATACCAACAGCCTGAAAGAAGCTTGCGTCGGCGTAGATACGCTGGTGATGGAAGCTACCTACCTGGAAGAAGAAGCGGCCATGGCGCGCCAGTACGGTCACATGACCGCCCGCCGCTCAGCTGAACTTGCCCGAGACGCGGAGGTTGGTCAGCTGGTGCTGACGCATGTATCCCGCCGCTACCGCGAAAAAGATATTCTAGCCGAAGCGCAGACAGTGTTCCCCAACACCATTGTTGCCCGCGACTTTGACGTCCTGCAAGTCAAGCGTCCCGACGCCTGACCTCTGCATTGCCGTATGAGCGAAGCCCTGGTCATCAACCGCATCGTCCGCAGCCGGCGTAAAACGGTTGCACTGGTCGTCACCCCCGAAGGTCATCTGGAAGTCCGCGCTCCACAGCGCTTAAGTCGCGACCAGATAGACGCCATTGTCGCGCAAAAAGCGAATTGGATTCTCAAAAACCTCGAGCGGTCGCGGAAAGCGTCAGCTGCAGGTACAACCCGCGAACTGGCCGAAGGTGCCCGTATCTGGTACCTTGGATCCAGCTACCCGCTGCAGGTCAGCGAGCGCGGTGCAGCCCGGGTTCAATTTTCAAAGGGGTTAAGCTTGCCAAGGTCAGCGCTGCCAAAAGCTGCTGACCTGCTCGCTGCCTGGTACAAAAACCAGGCGCGCCTAATTCTCACCGAACGGACGGAATTTTATGCCCTTCAGTTTGGCCTGAAATACCGCTCAATCCGCATTACCTCGGCCCGGACGCGCTGGGGATCGTGCAGCCGGCTAAATGCCTTGAGCTTCACCTGGCGGCTGGCTATGGCTCCAATGGAGATCATCGACTATATCGTGATCCACGAACTGGCGCACATTTTGCAAAAAAACCACAGCCGCGCCTTCTGGGCGCAGGTGGAGCGTATGCTGCCGGATTACCGCTCTCGGCGCGCCTGGCTCAAAGCCAACGGACGCCTGCTCGACCTGTCAATTGACGCCGACGAATCCCAGTTAAAACCAATCGGCTGATCCACCAGCGTACGTCCTGTCCGCAGCTTTATCACCTGCCCCTTGGCACGTGGCCCGCTACCGCATCTTGCGGATTTCCGGATAGCGGATGGCGACGAACAGCCCATACGCCACCGAAACTCCGGCGCCAATTCCGACGGAAAGCGGCGCTGTCAGCCAGTCAGCCACCAGGCCAGCCTGCAACCCTCCAAGCCGCATCATCCCCTGAAAGGTCATGGTATAGAAGCTCATCACCCGGCCGCGCAATTCATCCGGAGAAATAATTTGCAGCAGGGTGTTCACCAGAACATTTTGCATCACAAAGCTGACGCCGGTAAAAAACATGACCCCGGCAGAAAACAGGAACGAGCGTGAAAACGCAAACACCAAGAGCATTATCGGAAATGCCAGATTCCCGATGGTCAGCATGGCGCCGCGCTTCGATGAATCCGACATGGAAGCAATGAGCAAAGCCGAGACAACCGCCCCCAAACCAACCATGGTGAACAATATTCCTAGCGGCAGCGCTTCCGGCGCCTTGCAGGACAGTAACCCGGTTTGCGGGTTACAAAAATATTGAACGACCGGCGCTGCGCTTTTTCCAAGAATATCACTTGCAAATACCGGCATCAGCGTATTGTAAGGCATAGACAGGAAGGCGCTGACCGCTACCAGGCTGATGAGTATAGCAATGGACCGGTTTGATTTTATAAATTTAAAGCCGGCGGTGATATGCTCCAATTCACCTTCTCGCTCGTTTAGCGGGCGGGAAGATTGCGGTAATTTTTTCATCATCACCAGGCTGATGATGACCGCTAAAAAGGTCAGGGTGTTGAAGTAGAAGGCATTTGCCTCGCCAGTAGCCGCTACGATAATTCCCGCCAGTGCAGGTCCCAGAGCCCGCGCCAGATTGAACATGGCAGAATTCAAGCCGATGGCATTGGTGAGATCTTCTTTTCCTTCGACCATATCCACAGTGAAAGCCTGGCGTGCTGGAAGGTCAATGGCAGTCGCGGCCCCCATGATAAAGGACAATATATATACATGCCAGACTTGAACAACGCCGCTGCCGGTCAGGATCGCCAGCACCAAAGCTTGCGCCATCATGACGATTTGAGAAAACAAAATAATTTTGCGTTTCGAAATGCGGTCGGCCAACGATCCGCTAATGAACGATAATGGGATAAGCGGGATGAGGGCAATAAAATTGACCATCCCAAGCGCCGCCGCAGACCCGGTCAGGCGGTAGACCAGCACCTGCTGCGCCATGGTTTGCATCCAGGTGCCGATTAAGGAAATGGTTTGGCCGGCAAACCACAGACGGAAGTTATAATGCCGCAGCGCACGGAAAGTACCCGGCAGGCGCATTTTGGACGGCTCTCCGGTTAGCTTCGAAGATGTTGGACGCATCAAATAATCCCAGGGAAAGGAAGGTGGGATTATTATACGCCCGACAGTGATTATCTGCTGCTGGTTGTCC
>CALMGN010000233.1 GCA_937863605.1 uncultured Anaerolineaceae bacterium | reverse complement strand
AGGATCGTCAGCGCGTCTTTCCAGGCAAAATGCATCACTACCATCGAGGTGCGCCGGGTGATAGTTGCATAACCGCGGGCGTCCATCGCCAGTGCCATGGTCTCGGCGCGGCGCAGGCTGGTGAGGAATAGCGGCAATATCAGCGGAATCACCTGCCGGGTGCGGGCCAGCAGCCCGCCTTTACGCGTGCCCCAATCCGCGCCGCGGGAAGCCTGGGCTTTGGCGATCCGTTCTGCTGTCTGAGCTAAAAACGGGATAAAGCGGATGGTCACCTGCATAACCATGACCAGGTCGTGGGTGGGTATGCCCAACCTGGCCAGCGGGGAGAAGAGCGATTCCAGCCCGTGGATCATCTCGGACGTTGACAGGGTGAACGAGCCCAATCCCAGCGCCAGGATCAGGACGGAAAACCTGAGCAGCAGCATGCCGGCCGAAATCAGCCCGGCCAGGTAGATTTTCACCGGGCCAATGGCATACAGCACAGCTGCATCCGCCGGATGCGGGGCTAAAAATATCTGCAGGAAGGCCAGAATACCTAAAAATGGCAGCGGCGCCAGCAGCCCACGCAGCGCAAACCGTAGCGGAATGCGGCCGATCCACAACCCGAGCAAAATTACCACCAGGGCGATTACCAACCCGATCGGATGCTGTGTGAAAGTGGCCGCTGCAATAATGCAAAAGTAGATCAGGATGCGCGCCCGCGGGTCCAGCCGGTGCAGCACGGATTGCAGCGGCAGATACTGGCCAATGTTGACCGTGCGCAAAAATTCAAAATTATGCACGGCTGCTCCCCATGATTTGGTTGAGGTTTTCAGCCAGCTCAGCTGGTCGTAGAATATCTGCGTGCAGCGGCCAGCCGCGCGAGCGCAATACCGCCGCCGCCTGCGAGATCAGCGGCGCCTCCAGACCCAGGGCATTAATCTGCTCCACTTGATGGAAAACGCTGGCAGCGCTGCCGCTCAAATGGTCGCGTCCGTGAGCCAGGGCGGTGACATTTTCAGCCAGCTCGGCGATATCCTCCATATGATGCGACGAGACCACCATCGTCTTGCCGCTGGTGTGCATCCGTTTCAAATGCTCGAGCACCTCACGGCGTGAGCGCGGATCCAGGCCGGCGGTCGGCTCATCCAGCAGCAAAATGGCAGGGTTCATCGCCAGGATGGATGCCACCGCCACTTTTCGGCGCTCCCCGCCACTTAAGGCAAAAGTCAGCCGGTCTTTGTAGGTCTCAAAATCCAGCCCGACAGCCTCCATCGCGCTGCGTACGGTTTCGCGCAGGGTCTCTGTTTCACCCATCAAGCGCGGTGCGTAGGCAATTTCATCGCCGACGTATTGCTCGAAGATCTGATACTCCGGGTTCTGAAACACCAGGCCAGCGTATCGCCGCACCGATTTTAAATCGGTAGCGGGGTCATTCAAGTCAAAAGGACCAACCTTGACCTGGCCTTGTTGCGGGATCAGCAGCCCGTTCAGATGCTGCAGCAGGGTTGATTTGCCCGACCCAGTGGCACCGATTAACCCGTGGGAGCTGCCTTCCCCCACACATAAGGAAGCGCCGCTCAGAGCGGTATGCGCCAGCGGCGTGTCGCTAAGGTAAATGTGCTCCAGGGCTTCCACCCGGATGGCGTCAGCGCAATCTCTTCGGTCGAGCAAGGGTCGTGACATTGCGTTTATTGACAGAGACCCGGTGTAAGATGGCAGGGCTTTAAAAAGCGCTTCCGGGGTTAGGACATCCACGGGTAGTTGCGGAAAAATGGGGCGCAGCGTCTCTGCCAGGCGAGCCGCTATCGGCAAATCCAAATTTAACGAATACAAGTCGGCGGGATGGACAAAAATATCCCGTGGCGGGCCGTCAAAGGCCACGATCCCCTCTTTAAGCACAACCACCCGGTCAGCCTCAACCGCTTCGCGCATGAAATGCGTAATGACAATCACGGTCAGCCCTTCACGATGCAAGCGGTGGATTAATTGCTTCACCATTGTTCGGCCGCCAGGGTCGAGCATGGCAGTGGTCTCATCCATGATAACGACGCGCGGATGCATCGCCAGTACCCCAGCCAGCGCGGCGCGCTGCATTTGACCGGCAGAAAGCAGATGCGGCGGGCGCTCACGGTGTTCCTGCATCCCGGTCGTGGTCAGCGCTTCTTCGACCCGCGCCCGGATCTCAGCCGGCGGCAAGCCCATATTTTCCGGCCCAAAAGCGATATCCTCTTCCAGCACTGCCGCCACAATTTGGTCTTCGGGCGACTGGAAAACCATCCCTACCGTCGAGCGGATGGCCGGGTGATTTTGCGGATCGCGCGTATCCTTGCCATTGACCAGCACCCGCCCCTGGTTAGGCAGCAGCAGCGCATTCAGGTGACGCCCCAGCGTGGTTTTCCCCGAACCATTGGCGCCTACAATGGCAATATACTCCCCCTCCTCGATCTGCAGGTTGATGCCATTTAACGCCCGGGTCGATTCCCCGCCCCGTACCGGGTGCTGAAAATGGACATCTTCCACGGATATGAATGCGTTCGCCATAATTGGTGAGATTTTAACATAGCCGGAACTTAAAAGTGGTAAACCGACTGGATTTGGAGCGCTGATCGAGCTTAATCAACCGGATTGAGATTAAAATAGAACGTTTTTATAATCCTGGCATATACTATTAATGAAGCCCATGTTCCAGGTGGGGTATTGTTATTTAGATAGCGCTAAGGTTCTTCAAACCCCGTCTGTCCGACCTCGTCAAACCGCGACCGCAGATCCAACCGATGAATGCCATTGACCCCGCCGAATCGACACCTGCCGCCCTTCCGGCTGCGGCTATTCGCGCGGCTTCGGTCTGCGGTATTGTGGGCATTCTGCTGGTGGCGGTGATCATTGGGGCGCAGCTGGTGGGGGCTTTCAACCCCTATCAAGACGCCACCGATCAGGTGAAAACCCTGCTGCAAATCCAGCCAGATCTGGAAGCCAGGCTGGATTATATTGAATTAGCCCGAACTCGTTTGCAGGCCTATCTCGACACGGATGCAGCCTACGCCGTCACTGAAGTGGGATCCTCAGCACAAAAGCAATTAATCGAAGCGCTGGCGCCGGCAGGCATTCGCGGCACGGATGTACGTACCTTCACCAGCCTGCTGGACAGTGCAGCGGTAGAGCTATTAGCCCTCCGGACCGAGCTGCAGCAGGAAGAATTGGCAGCGCCGCTCAAGCCGCTTTTTTATCAAATACGCCAGCAGCCGGAAATCATCGATTCTGAACGCCTTAACCAAATCCATGAAATCAGCCCGAAGGTTGTGGAAGACCTGAACGATTTGCGCCGCCGCCTGCTGTCGATCTCCAATAACATCCGGCTGATCACAGAAAGTTCACAACTTCAACCGATTGCCGAAGCGCTGGCGCCTGGCGCGTCAGCCTCCCTCTCGATTGACCCCGAAGCGAGGGCTTATTTCAATTCCTACGCCGCCTGGAAATCGCTGCCAGAAGCTAACGAATCGCTCGAAATTCAATTCGCGGGCACGGTATCGATCCTGGATGATATCTTTAATGCGGTGAACACCGCCCAAATGCAAGACCGCCGCTGGGGTTTTTCAACCTGGGAACCCGCTGCAATGTGGGTCAATTCCCACCTGGGCATTACAATCGTTACAGCTGTAGCACTGTTGTTGGCAGCCGGTGTGTTATTGCTGCGTTCCCGGCCAGGACTCACTCGTCTTGAGCAAATCCCAAATCAAGATATTCAAAGGTTGTTTACCAATCTGGTATCATCGCTGAAGCATACCCGTCCGGCTTCGAATTTACAGAGACCAAGGGCCGACCAGGGTGCTGTGCCTGCCGCTCCAATCCTCACCCAACCTGTCCGCCGGCGGACTCTCAACCAGGCAGGTGAAAGCGCCAACCCGCGGCTGCTGGTTTTGTGGCCCAACGGTGAGCGGAAAAATCACCTGCTTGACACCGATAAAGCCTTCCGCATTGGGTCTGACCCGCGCAACCCGGTCTTTATCGATAATCGCGATGCTGGTTATATCGAGATCTGGGTGCGCGGCGCGCGCGCTGGCCATTTTGTAGAGGTTATGTTCTGCGAATCGCCGGTGATGCTCAACCGGCAACCGATCAGCGGCGCCCGCGCCTTGCATGACGGAGACATCCTCCAGGTACTGGACCTCAGCCTGCTTTATTTCGAAAATTAATCCTCCCTGGGCAGGGCAAAAAGATTTCTGTGCAAAAAATGACAGGGCCGCGGTCAAGCAGGTTATATTGTTCACTATATAAACCCCCACTTTTTCGCTACAATAAAATAGCTTTTCCATCCCCCCAAACCCATTCCCAGGAGGAAGTGCATGCACCACGGCCTTGAACCGTTTTTTGCGCCGCGGGGAGTCGCTGTTATCGGCGCCTCTGCCAGTCCCACCAAGCTGAGTTATGGAATTTTACGCAATCTGTCCACATACGGCTACGCCGGCCAGATTGCACCTGTAAACCCCAAAGAAGATCAAATTCTCGGGCACAAATCGTACCCGGACATTGCCTCGGTACCGGACCCGGTTGACCTGGCGGTGATCGTCCTGCCCGCGCAGATCACTCCGAGTGTGCTGGAGGATTGCGGCAAACGCGGTGTAAAGGCGGTGATCGTCATTTCCGGAGGATTTAAAGAAATAGGTCCAGAAGGCGCTGCCATGGAAAAAAGCCTTGTGAGCATCGCCCGGCGTTATAACATGCGCATGATTGGTCCAAACTGCGTGGGCACGCTGGACATGTACACCGGGCTGAACACCACATTCATCAATGGGCAGCCGGCGCGTGGTGGTATCGGGTTTGTCTCCCAATCCGGTGCGGTAGCCGGCGGTGTGGTTGAGACCATCCGGGACAAGTTCATCGGCTTTTCAATGTTTGCCACTCTGGGCAACGAAGCTGACGTCACCGAAACGGACATGATCGAATATCTCGCCGAGGACGAGCATACCAGGGTGATCGCTTCCTACGTCGAAGCGATTCATGACGGACAAAAGTTCATTCAGGTGGCACGGAAGGTTTCGCCGCACAAGCCGATTGTAATGCTCAAAGCCGGCCGCACCAGCGCTGGCGCCCGGGCGGTGTCCTCGCACACTGGCTCGCTGGCTGGCTCACACACGGCCTACAAGGCTGCCTTCGAACAGGCCGGGGTGATCGAAGTGGATACCCTGGCTGACCTCTTCGATGTTTCAATGGGCTTTGCCCATTTGCCGCTGCCCAAAGGCCCGCGGGTAGCCATGATTACCAACGGCGGCGGCCCGGCGGCCCTGGCCTCTGACGCACTGGCGATGAACGGCCTGCAAATGGCTGACCTCTCACAAGAAACGCAGGAGTTTTTACGTCCGCACCTCAATCCAGCCGCGCAAATCGCCAACCCGGTGGACATGCTCGGCGCTGCGGATGCTGCTGAATTTTCAGCAGGATTAAAAGGTATTCTGGCCGACCCCAATGTGGACATGGCGATTGCCATACTGGTGCCGCAGGCATTGGTCAATACGGCAGCCGTCGCCCAGGCTATTGTTGATCAGGCCAAAGGTCAAAGCAAGCCGGTGGTGGCAGTATTTGTCGGCGAATACAGCACAGCCAAAGCCCGAGAAATCTTGCACACCAACGGCATACCCATGTATGTCAATCCTGAAACCCCCGGCCGGGTCTTGAGCGCCATGCTGCGTTATGCCCGCTGGCTTGAAAAACCAACTCAGGCTGAAATCCATTGGACCGGCCTGGATCAAGCCCAGGCTGCGCGGTTGCTGGAGAGCGCCAAAGATCAGCCTGCGCTCGGTGAAGTCCTCACCCGCCCGCTGCTGGCCGCCTACGGCATGCCGGTAGTCGCCGGGGAAATGGCACAGACTGCCCAGCAGGCGGTGGATGCCGCCCGGCGGGTAGGCTACCCGGTAGTGATGAAAATTGTTTCGCCTGACATTCTGCATAAATCCGACCTCGGCGGTATCCGCCTCAACCTGGGCGATGACGACGCAGTGCGCTCGAATTATGTCAGTTTAATGCAGAAGATCGCTTCTAAAAAACCGGAAGCGCGTCTCGAAGGTGTGTTGATCGAGGCCATGGCGCCCAAGGGTCAGGAAGTGATCGTTGGCATGCGCCGCGATCCGAATTTTGGCCCGCTGATGATGTTTGGACTGGGCGGGATTTACGTGGAGCTATTCGGCGACGTCGCGTTCCGCGTGGCGCCGCTAACACGCCAGGACGCGGCCGACATGATCCATCAAACACGCGCCGGCCGCCTGCTCACCGGTTTCCGCGGAATGCCAGAAGCCGACGTGGATGCCGTGGTGGATGCCCTTCTGCGCTTGAGCAAGTTGGCAATGGACTTCCCGCAGATAGAAGAAATTGAAATTAATCCGCTGCTGGTTCTCCCCAAAGGCAAAGGCAGCCTGGCGCTGGACGGCCGGGTCATTCTGCAGGCTTAATCCGATCAGGAGGATACTGGATGAAACGATTGTTATCAGGCAATGAAGCAGTCGCACGTGCAGCTTGGGAAGCTGGCGTAAAAGTCGGCTCAGGCTACCCTGGCACCCCCAGCACCGAAATCCTGGAAGCGTTTGCTCCCTACCCTGGCGTTTATGCCGAATGGGCGCCCAACGAAAAAGTGGGGCTGGATGTGGCGGTCGGGGCAGCCTATGCCGGGCGGCGCGCTTTTGCCGCCATGAAGCACGTCGGGCTGAACGTAGCTTCGGATGCGTTGTTTGCAGCGGCTATGACCGGCGCAGAGGCCGGTTTGGTGATCATTTCAGCCGATGACCCCTCCATGCACTCGTCGCAGAATGAGCAGGATAACCGCCAGTTCGCCAAATTTGCGCGCATTCCCTGCCTGGATCCAGCTGACAGCCAGGATACCCACGACCTGACCCTGGCGGCCTTTGACCTGAGCGAGCAATTCGACACCCCCGTCCTGCTGCGCATGACCACCCGAGTGTGCCACACCAGCTCGCCGGTGGAATTAGGCCCTCAGCGTGAAAATCTGCCCGAACCGGGAAAATATCCGCGCAACCTGACCAAATATTGCATGGTTCCAGCCAATGCTAAAAAACGCCACCCGGCCATCGAAACACGGGTTGCCGAGATCGCTGCCTTTGCTGAGACCTTCGCAGGCAATCGCATCGAGTGGCGCTCCTCTGACCTGGGAATCATCACCGGCGGGGTAGCCTACAACTACGCCCGCGAGGTATTCCCGGAAGCCAGCGTGCTCAAACTCGGAATGGTTTACCCGCTGCCACGTAAGCTGATACGCGAATTTGCCGGGCGGGTACAAAAAGTGATTGTCCTGGAAGAATTGGATCCATTTATCGAGGACCAGATTCGCCTGATGGGCATCTCGTTATACCGCCCGGAAAATCTCCTGCCGGAGCCGCCCTACCCGGTCACCAAAGAGATTTTCCCCATTGCCGGCGAACTCGACCCGGTGGTGGTACGCGATAGCGGACGCCAGGCTGGCTTACTCCCCGGGGGCGAAAACGGTGGATTGGCTCTGTCCATGGCAGGGTTGCCCATCCGGCCGCCGGTTCTGTGCCCCGGCTGCCCGCACCGCTCGTCTTTTTATGTACTGCACAAGCTAGGCGTGCCGGTCAACGGCGATATAGGTTGTTATACCCTTGGCATGGTGCAGCCGTTGGACGCGCTGCATACCGTCGGCTGCATGGGCGCCAGTGTGGGCGTGGCGCACGGCGCAGCTGTTGCCGGCGATAAAGAACGCCACGTGGCCGTCATTGGCGATTCAACCTTCTTCCACAGCGCCATTCCGGCGCTGATCAATGTGGTTTACAACCGCAGCAACGTCATTACCATCATCATGGACAACCGCGTTACTGGCATGACCGGGCATCAGGACAACCCGGGCACAGGCCGAACGCTGCAGCAAAAAGCAACCCGCGCGATTGAGATCGAACCGCTCGTGCGGGCACTCGGCTTTGACAAAGTCGTTACGGTGCCGGCCTATGATGTGGCGGCCATCGAAAAAACATTGAAAGACTGGATGAAATCCGATGAGCCCGCTGTGTTGATCACCCGCGAGGAATGCGCGCTGCTGCCCTCAGCCCGCAACCGCTGGCTGCCGTTGGAAGTGGTCAGCGACAAATGCAACGGCTGCACGCTGTGTTTCCGGGTGGGTTGCCCCGCCATTCTCAAGTCGGAGCAGCTGGATCCAAAGACCAACCGCCCGCTGGCGCTGATCGATCCGCTGCTGTGCACCGGCTGCGAAATTTGCGCGCAAGTATGTCCGCGCGACGCCATTCTGTTCCGCAACCAGGTACAAAGCAAGCAGATCCCGCAGGAGGCAGCCTGATGAAATCCGAAGGTATCAATTTTGCGCTGGTAGGCGTAGGCGGACAGGGAACCATCCTTGCGAGTGATGTGCTGGCTGAACTGGGCTTGAGACTGGGTTATGACGTCAAAAAAGCGGAAGTTCACGGTATGTCGCAGCGCGGCGGCAGCGTCACCTCGCATTTGCGCTGGGGACCGCGGGTCTTTTCACCCATCATCCCGCGCGGTGAAGCCGATGTCCTCATCGCCTTCGAGAAACTGGAAGCTGCCCGCTTTATCGATATTCTCAAACCCGGCGGGCTGGCGCTGGTTAATGACTATGCCATCGAACCGCTCAGCGTGCAAACCACTGGCGTGCCCTACCCCGGCGACGAGATGCTGCACGAACGGCTGGCACAGGTCACACAGCATGCGTATTGGGTCAAGGGGATCGAAATTGCCGAAGCGCTTGGCAATTCCCGCGCGGCAAATGTGGTGTTGCTTGGAGCGCTTTCTGCACTGCTCGACCTGGACGAGAGCCAGTGGGATGCCGTGTTGGAACAGCGGGTGCCAGCCAAACACCTGGAATTAAACCGCCGGGCGTTTCGTGCCGGGCGCGAAGCGGTAGCGACTGCGGTCTAACATCGACTTTGTCTCCATATATTTGGGTAATGCTATAATCGGTGCATGGATATTTTTGGCGTCGGAATCCTCGAGATTGTATTCATACTGGTCATCGCGGTCATCGTCCTTGGACCCGAGGGGATGGTCAAGTCAGCCCATTCTATCGGTAAGTTTCTGCGAAAAGTGATCAAGTCCCCGATTTGGGCTCAGTTGATGGATACCCAACGCGAATTGCGCGAAATGCCCACCCGTCTGGTACGCGAAGCCGGACTCGAAGAGGACATCAGAGAACTGAAGAAAACCTCGCAGGACCTGCGCAATGTGGATATTAAAGCTACGGCTGCTGCGGCAACGCAATCCCTGACAAAACCTGTGTCTGAACCAACGATTGCCCCGCCGTCGCTGGCAGAGCCTGTCGAAATACCGTTCGCTGAGCCTGTCGAAGCGGTCGAAGGGCCGAAAGCACCCCCCCAGGAGGCGGATCCCCCCGAAGAATCCTGAATTAAACCAAAACGCATCCCGCAGAAATACTTTGCGGGATGCGCTAATTCATATCCGAAGTTATCGATAACTGCTTAAGTGCAATGCCAGCGATCTGGGATTATTTCTGCTCAGTTTCGTCCTTTTTCACGTCCACAGCTTTATCGTCGTCGTCCCCCTTGAGACCCTTGCGGAAAGAGCGGATCCCGCTGCCTAATTCGCCGCCGATCTTTGAAATCCGGCCGACGCCGAACAGCAAGAGAACAATGGCCAACACAATAAGGATTTCCCAACCACTGAAATTGCGTAATAAACCCATAGTCCTTCTCCTTTGATTGTTTGTATTATATCAGAGTGGGGTCGTGTGAGTATTATGGTTCGATAAGAAAAGTCAAGCTGGGCTGGGTTCTTCCTTGCGTCCCCGTCCGGCGATAGCCGCCAACAAGACACTGAGCCAATACAGTACAAATAGAGGCAGCATCAACAGCCCCATGTTGATCGGATCGGGTGTAGGAGTGGCAACCGCAGCAATGACCGCGATGACCACCACGGCAATCCGCCACTGCTTTGCCAGTTGACGGGCAGTGACGATTTTCAACCGTGCCAGTACATACACCACCAGCGGTGTTTCAAAACTCAACCCAATCCAGAACATTAGATTGGTAACAAATTTGAAGTAGTTGGACAGCCTGGGCGTGGTTTTCACCCCGATGAAGCTGATTAAAAACGGCAGGGCAGTTGGCAGCATGACGTAATAGGCAAATGCTACGCCAGCAATAAATAACAGCGTGGCAAATGGGATCGCGATGAGCAAACCGCGGCGCTCATTGGGCATCAGGCCGGGAAACAGGAAGGCGATCAACTGGTAGAGGGTGATCGGCAGTGAGGCGATAAATCCCGCTAGCAGCGATACGCGCATAAAGACGCCAATATTTTCAGTGACTTCGATCGAGACCAGCTTGTCCACCCCGCCGATGGGTTTTGCCAGAATATCTATCAAACCTTCGCCGAAGTACAAGGAAGCCACGGTCATGAGCACCATTGCTGCCAACGCAATGAACAGGCGTTTGCGCAGCTCACCAATGTGCTGCATTAAGTCCATGTTCGCAGTCTTGTCAGCCTGCGGTTCTGACGGCTTGGGCTCTTTCAGGGCTTTGGGAAGGCGGCGGGAGCGAAGGCGCTTCAACATATGGGGATAATATAATAGCGAATGAACGTTTGCACAATGGTTAAGGTGGATCCGATTAGGAGAAATTCCTAAAATGCACCGCCTGGTTTAGCCGTATAATATCACCACCTTGGACACATTTTCATCCCCATACCCCACCTGGGTCGAAATCGACCTGGACGCGGTGGCACAAAACACCCGAGCGGTGCATCAAATTGCCGGCGTGCCGTTGATGGCGGTGGTCAAATCCAACGCCTACGGCTTTGGCGCGCCACAAATCGCCCGCACTGTCCTCGCGGTCGGCGCTGAAGCGCTGGCGTTAGCTCGTTTTGGCGAAGCGCGCGTCTTGCGCGAGGCCGGGATCACTGCGCCGATCCTGGTCTTTGGCATGGTCACCCCGCCGGAAGTGGACGAAGCCATTGCCCAGCAGGTCACGCTGACGCTGCACAGCTTTGAAACTGCCGAGCTGTTCGCACAGCGCGCCCACACGGTTGACAAGCCGGTTCGGGTTCACCTCAAAGTGGATACCGGTTTCGGTCGGCTGGGGGTATTGCCTGAAGAAGTCAGCGACCTGGCCCAGGCCTGCCGGACAATGAGCGGGATCACGGTCGATGGGATTTACAGTCACCTGGCCATGGCGGATGAGACGCCTGACCACCCGGTCACCCGGCAGCAGATCGATCGCTTTACCCACGTATTGGATGGGCTGCAGACAGCCGGGCTGCGCCCGCGCTGGGCGCATTTAGGCAATTCGGCCGCAGCTTTCGGGCTGCCGGCTGCCCGCTTTGATATGGTACGGGTGGGAACCGCGCTGCTCGGCATGAAACCATTTTATTTTCAGCCGTTTCCGGCAGTGTTAAAGCGGGTGATTAGCTGGAAGGCGCAGGTGGCGAGCTGCCGCTTATTACCCGGAGATTGGGGGGTCAGTTATGGACACGAGTATGTCACCGCTGGACCGGAATGGATCGCCACCCTGCCGGTGGGTTACGGGGACGGATTCCGGCGGCTGCCGGGGAATCAGGTGTTGATCGAGGGGCAGCGCGTGCCGGTGGTCGGGCGGGTTTGCAATGATATGTGCATGGTGCGCCTGCCGCATGCCGTCCCGGTTGGCAGCCAGGTGGTGGTGATCGGCAAACAGGGTGACGAAGAGATCACCACGGACGAGTTGATCGACCGCTGGCATACCTCGCAGGCTGACATTGTTTCCGGCATCAATTTGCGCGTGCCAAGGGTGTATATACCTGTAGGGAACGGTCTTGACCGTTCCGAAAATATCGAGTTGACATAGGGATTGGTCTTGACCTTTCGAAATAAGGAAATTGTTCAATGAATTTCCCTCAACGAAAACTCCAACGATTAAATAATTATGACTATAGCCAAAACGGCTGTTATTTCGTTACAATCGGCACCCATAACAAAATCCATATCTTTGGAAAAATTAGCGAAGACTTTATTTTATTAAACAATTTTGGCGAAATTGCAAAATTGGAATAATTCCGGATTCCGAGCCATTTCCCTTTTGTTTCTCTCGATAATTACGTGATCATGCCAAATCACGTACATGTGATTGTCGTAATCGATAGGCATTTCGAGGATCATGGGATTTCGGAACGGTCAAGACCGTTCCCTACGGTTTCTACGATAATGGGGCTGTACAAATCCGGTGTGTCGAACAAAATTCACAGGATAAATCCAGAGATTGTGGTATGGCAAAAATCATTCCACGACCACATTATTCGGAATGAGGACGATTACCAAAATATTTTGGAATATATCAATGCGAATCCGCTAAAATGGACGGATGATCAGTTTTATATAGAATGAATAGAACCAAGGTCAACGGGACGCCATGGAAGCCGTCCTGCAGGGCATAGATGGTATGGTCGAAAATCGGGATGGCGTGGAAGCCTTACCGTACGCTATTACCCCTTTGCACCGTCGGCGGAGGCCAGGTGAAACTCCCCGGGCCGTTCGCCTTCCTCAAATGAAGAAATGACAATAATCGCATTCGCGACCGTCGAACCGGCATTGCGCCAGCGGTGCAGCAACTGCGCAGCAAAAATCAGCGTGTCGCCGGCTTCCAAGGGGTAGGTCTTCCCATCCACCTCGTACTCGACATTGCCGCGCAGGCAAAATACAAACTCAGCTCCGGTATGCAGCATGCCATGCGGTCCACTGCCCGCCCCGGATTCCAGCGTGACCATAAAGGCTTCGATGCGGCCGGCGAACAGCTCTCCACCTAACCCCTCCCACAGTCCACGGCTGAGGGGTACCCGCGTCCGCTGGGCAGCTTTCATATGAACAACCGGACTGCGCTCCGGCTCGATGCGGAAAAAGGCCGTTACCGGTACTTCCATCGCGCCAGCCAGCTTATTGAGGGTGCTGACCGAAGGCGAAGTCAAACCGCGTTCGATCATGCTCAGCGCATTGGCCGAGAGTCCGCTGGTTCGCGCCAGGCTGCGCATCGACACGCCGCGTTCTTCACGCAAATGTTTTAACCGCTGGCCCACGTCTATGGAAACAGCTTCTTTACCAAAAATATCCATCGGAACCTCCGCGGTCAATATCTAAGTTAATTTCCCGGCCCAAAAATTAATATAATGACGTAATTTGTCATTATTATATAGTGATTCGAACCGAATGCAAATTATTCTCAAGGGGAAAACGCAGATTTTGCAGCCCCAACACTGAAATCCCTGCACTCATCATCAAAACACGGCCTTTATCAGGCCGTGTTTTAGTCAATGGCAATTTATTCAAAAATTTACGATAAACCGACTACCTGACCGGTCTCCAGGTCAATATCCACGTCGTAGAATCCCGGGCGGGTTGGCAAGCCGGGCATGGTGCTCATGGTCCCCAGCAGCGGGTAGAGGAACCCGGCGCCCACCGAAGCGCGAACGTCGCGTACCGGGATGCGGTACCCCTTGGGCACACCTTTCAAGTTAGCGTCATGGCTCAATGAAAGATGCGTTTTGGCCATGCAGATGGGCAGCTTGTCAAAACCCAGATCGGTATAGGCCTGGATGCGTTCCTCGGCCAGCGGTTCGTAATCGACCCCGTCCGCACCGTAAACCTCGCGGGCGATAGTTTCAATTTTTTCCTTGATGGTCCGCTCCAGCGGATAGAGGAAGCGGAACTGCGACGGTTTCTCGGCGGCTTTGACCACCTCTTTTGCCAGATCCAAGGCGCCCTCGCCGCCAAGTTCCCAGTGACGGCACACCACGGCAGCCTCAGCACCGCCTTCTTCCACCGCGGCCTTACGCACCAGTTCCAACTCGGCTTCGGTATCGTTCGCAAAGCTGTTGACCGCCACCACCACCGGAATGCCGTATTTGCGGGCGATGCCGATGTGCGCCAGCAGGTTGCCCAGGCCGGCTTTCAGCAGATCGAGATTCTCGTTAATGTAAGCCGGGTCGAGCGGCCGGCCGGCGACCACTTTAGGACCGCCTCCGTGCATTTTGAGCGCCCGGATGGTGGCTACCAGCACCACTACATTGGGGATCAGGCCGGAGTAGCGGCATTTGATGTCGAAGAATTTTTCCATGCCCATGTCGGAACCAAAGCCGGACTCGGTGACAACGTAATCCGCCAGTTTGAGGCCGATCATGTCCGCCAGAATCGAACTGTTGCCGTGGGCAATATTGGCAAACGGCCCGGCGTGCACAAATACCGGCGTGCCCTCGACCGTCTGCATCAGGGTCGGTTTGATCGCGTCGCGCATCAGCACGGTCATGGCGCCTGCCACGCCCAGGTCATCGGCGGTGACGGCTTCCCCGCGCTTGTTGCGGCCAATCACGATCTCGCCGAAGCGCTTGCGCATGTCGGCCAGGCTGGTGGTCAACGCCAGGATGGCCATGATTTCGCTTGCAACCGCTATATCATAGCCGGTCTCGCGCTGGTGACCTTGCTCCTCAGGTCCGCGGCCAATGGTGATGCCGCGCAGGAACCGGTCGCTGGTGTCAACCACCCGCCGGAAAGTGATCGTCTCGGGGTCGATGTCCAACCGGCAGAAGCGCACGCGTTCCTCCGGGGTCATCTGTTCGGGATCAGTATTCGTGACCTCTAATTTCAGCATCCGATTACGCATGTTGACTGCAAAATGCCGTTTGCCCTGTTTATCCTTGGGGAACAGGCGGATGAACATTTGCTCATCGGTGGCTTCAGCCTCGTGCATGATGCGCACGTCAATGGCGGCTGCCAGCAGGTTGTTGGCGGCGGTGATGGCATGAATGTCGCCGGTCAGATGCAGGTTGAAATCCTCCATCGGGATCACCTGGCTATAACCGCCGCCCGCAGCGCCGCCCTTGATGCCAAAGGTTGGGCCCTGGCTGGGTTGGCGGATGCAGGTCATCACCGACTTGCCCAGGTGCGCCCCCAGCGCCTGGCTCAAGCCTACGGTGGTGGTGGTCTTGCCCTCACCCAACGGGGTGGGCGTGATGGCGGTCACATCGACATATTTACCGCTGGGGATGTCTTTGAGCCGGTCCAGGACGTCCAGCTTTACCTTGGCTTTATACGGCCCGTAAAATTCGATCTCTTCCGGAAGCAACCCAAGCTCTTCAGCGATTTGAGCAATTGGTTTTAATGTTGCTGCCTGCGCGACCTCGATATCAGACGGAACCGGCTTAACCCGATTTAACCGGGTCGCCTGGAATGGACGCTTGCCGCCTTGACTTGCCTGTGAAGACATAATGAAAGCTCCCTGTGTAGATTTATTTG
>CALMGN010000232.1 GCA_937863605.1 uncultured Anaerolineaceae bacterium | reverse complement strand
TCAGTTTACGCTGCCCTTCCAATCCCACTTCTGGGATCATCAAGTGGCGCGAGTAGCGCAAGAGTTCTGCTTGAGAAAGGGTCGGAAGTGTCATATGTCCTCCGGGACAAGAGCAATCATACCAAATCATGCCGGTGAAAACAAATATCGATGTCTCCGACGCAAAACCTGGACGAAGAATGTGGTTTGTTTCCAGAGAAATAAAGGAGTGGATCGAACGCACCCCACAGCAGCTAAATATGACTGATAATGTTACAATTAACAAATGCACGTGATCCTCACGCATGAACAGGCCGACTTTGACGCCATAGCTGCGCTGTTGGCTGCCCGCATCCTGAATGAACGCGCGCTGGCGGTGCTTCCGCGCAGGGTCAACCGCAACGTACGGGCCTTCCTCAACCTGTATGGCGCAGAGCTTCCCTTTGTCGAGGCGCGCGACCTTCCCACGGAATCAATCGAGACCATCACCCTGGTTGACACCCAGTCGTTGATCACCCTCAAAGGCCAGACCAAAAAGACCAAAGTGCACGTGGTGGACCATCACCAGCTGCGTGACGACCTGCCCGGCAATTGGACCATCGTCAACGACCGGCTGGGCGCCTGCACCACCATCCTGGCGGAAGACATCCGCGATCACAACGGCCCTTTGAGCATCCTGCAAGCCACTACCCTGCTGCTCGGCATATACGAGGATACTGGTTCGCTGTCGTATATCAGCACCACCGCGCGCGACGCGCGGACGGTGGCTTACCTGCTCGATCAGGGCGCCAGCCTGCGGATTGCCAGCGAATTCCTCAACCCGCCGCTTTCGGAAGAACAGCGCGAGATCTACAATTCGCTGCTGCAGTCGGCAGAGACGGTCAATATCCACGGCCAGACCATCGTCATTTCGGCTGCCGAAGCGCCCAGTTTGAACGAAGAAATCTCCAGCATTGCCCACAAGCTGCGCGACCTGCTCGACCCGGACGCGCTATTCCTGCTGGTCGGTACTGCCGAGGGGGTGCGCCTGGTCGCTCGCTCCACCACCGACCGGGTCAACGTGGCTGAAGTGGCTGCCCGCTTTGGTGGCGGGGGGCATGACCGCGCCTCCGCGGCATTGGTGCGGCAGCAAGATTCCGAACCAACCGTACCAGTCCCGCTGGAAGCTGCCTACCAGAAGCTGTTGGCGCTGCTGCCTGAAATCGTCGAACCAGCGTTGACTGTCGGACGGATTATGTCGCGCGGTGCGCGCGTTTTGACGCCGGAAACCTCGGCACAAGACGCCGGGAAATTGATGCAGCGCTACGGCTATGAGGGCTACCCGGTGGTGGAAGACGGACGGGTCCGCGGACTGTTGACGCGCCGGGCAGTGGACCGGGCGCTGTCGCATCGCTTGAATCTGCCAGCGGCCAGCCTGATGGAAGCCGGGGAAATCACCGTCACCCCAAAAGATACCATCGAATATCTTCAGCGCCTGATGGCAGATAGCGGCTGGGGCCAGGTGCCTGTGGTTGCACCAGAAGACGGGCATATAATTGGCATCGTCACCCGCACCGACCTGTTAAAAACCATCGGGGGCGGTGAAGCACTGCTTGCCGAGCATAATAACCTGACTGAGCGTTTGGAAGCTGCCCTGCCGCCCATCCGAATTCAGTTCCTGAAGACGATTGCAGAACAAGCCAACAACCAGCATATGCCGATCTACATCGTCGGCGGTTTTGTACGCGACTTGATCCTTGACCGCCCGAGTATGGACTTTGATATTGTAGTAGAAGGTGACGCGATCCAGCTGGCGCGGTCGTTGGAGAAGCAATTTGGTGGCCGCGTTGCCAGTCACAGCCGCTTTGGCACCGCCAAATGGCAAATTAATGAGGTCAGGACTTCTCTGGCCCAGCGTTTTTCGCTCGATCCGGAAAAGGATGCTGGTGATCTGCCGGAGACCATAGATTTCATCAGCGCACGCACCGAATTTTACAATTACCCGACCGCCCTGCCGACCGTTGAACGCGGCAGTATCAAGCTTGACCTGCACCGGCGCGATTTCACCATCAACACCCTGGCGCTGCGGCTGGATGGGCGTCATTACGGGAATTTATACGATTACTGGGGTGGATTGAACGATTTACAAAAAGGGCTGGTGCGTGTATTACATTCGCTCTCGTTTGTGGATGACCCGACCCGTATGCTCCGGGCGGTGCGCTTTGAGCAGCGTTTTGGTTTCGAAATTGAAGCTCGGACAGAGCAGTTAATGGGTGAAGCGCATGACCTGCTCAAACAAGTGTCTGGCGACCGCTTGCGCCATGAGCTTGACCTATTAATGGCGGAGGAACACCCGGACAACGGTTTTGCCCGTCTGGAAGCGGTTGGATTGTTGCGGGCCATCCATCCCTTATTAAAATGGAACCCGGATTACGCCCCGGAATTGCTGTCAGTCCTTAAAGACCCGCTCCCGGAGGACTGGGACTTGCCGGAGACTTTGGGGGCGACTCCGATCCGCCGGGCGCTGGCTTTCTTGATTTGGTTGGGGCGTTTCCCCGAGGAAGTCGGGCAGAGCATTGCCAACCGGCTGCGCCTGTCGCACCAGGTGAGTACCGCCATTCACGATGCCGGGCAATATATTTCCCGGCTGCCTGAATTGACCGACCTAAACCCAAGCCGGATTGTATCGGTGCTCGACGAAGTTTCCTTGCCGGTCTTGTTTGCCATTTATAAGTTATGTCCATCGCAGCCGGTGTGCAGCATGGTGGATCAATATGTTTCACGCTGGCGCCATGTGCAACCTACCGTGGATGGTTATGCGCTGCTTTCGATGGGTCTTGAGCCGGGTCCAGCGTACCGCCAGATCCTCTGGTCGCTGCGGGCTGCCTGGTTGGATGGCAAGGTAAATTCCAGCGACCAGGAAACCGCACTGCTGCAGCAAATGCTGCAAACGTTCCAGATATAATGGTGCTGAGAGCCTATGGATACTGATTTAATCCCCGAATTAGTACAGCAACTCACTATCCGCCAGGCGAAATTTGAAGACCTTCCAGCCATGGAATGGGATGGGGAATTTAAGCACTTCCGCAACCTTTATTCCGACGCCTACCGCCGGTCGCAGCGCCAGGTCAGCCTGATCTGGCTGGCAGAATTACCAGGTCAAGGTCTGGTTGGGCAGGTGCTGTTGCAATTAAACTGCGACCGCCCTGAACTGGCAAACGGAACAGATCGGGCGTATTTGTACGGTTTCCGCGTCCGGCCGGCATACCGCGGGATGGGACTCGGCACGCGCATAGTCAACCATGTGGAAAACGACCTGCGCTGGCGCGGCTTTTCGTGGCTGACGCTCAACGTCGCGGTCGATAACCCGCTGGCGCGCAGTTTATACAGCCGGCTCGGCTTCGTAGTCGTTGCCCACGAACCTGGAATCTGGTCCTATATTGATGATACCGGGCGCCGGCAGTGGGTCGAAGAACCTGCCTGGCGTATGGAAAAGCAGCTATAAAATCATTGTGCAAGCAATCTATTGAACAGGTCAGCTCCATGCAGCCCTGCATCCAGCGCTTCCTGGCCGGTGCTGGCCTGGAACCACAGGCTGATGATTTCACCAAAGGATGAGGTGAAATTCACCTGGATGTAACCGCTTTGCGTTCCGACCAGCGTGTTGGCAGGAATGTCCTGCACGAAAAGGATGATCCCTTCGGTCAGGTCTCCCAGGGTTTGCTGATCCTCTATATCCGTTACCGGGACCTTAAAGTATAAATCGGTCTGCTTCGCCAGAAAACGCGCCACGCTGCCGTCCGCTAAAACGCAATTTTCACCGTAAGCCGCAGCACGGACCTCAGCCGCCAATACTTTCTGTTTTTCGAGACGTTGCTGTAATTCAGCACTGACATCCGGTAGCGGTTGTGTCGCCCAGACATAACCGCACTGCGTGTCATCCATCGCAGCCTGCTGGCCCGGATTGAACATATCTGGCAACCCGTGCAGGTTTCCGGTGAAAAATAAAATTGCCAGCCCCGCCAATACTAGAATTGCAAATATTAAAATAAATTTTCTCATTGTCCTTTTTGCTTGAACCACAGCCAGACCGATGGTCTGCGAGCGCCCTCCTGCCCGTCCACCCGCTGCTGCAGGTCAAGAATCCCTCCCATTTCGTTAATATCGTCTTCGGTCAATCCATGCTCGGGGCTGCCATCCGGTACGCTGCAATGACCGTACATCATCATTACGCCGCCAGGCGCCAACAGGCGCTCCAGGTTAGCCTGGTACGCCCTGCGGCTGTCCTGGTTTAGCTGGTGGTAACAGCCAATATCCAAAATGTAATTATATTCATCCTGCACCTTTGTCAAGCGGGTCACATCGTCAACCCAAACATCCGCCTGCACGCCGGCAGTGCGCAAGCGCTTGCGGGCCGCCAGAACTGCGAGCTGCGAAAAATCAACCCCTACAACCTGCCAGCCGTGCCGCGCCAGATAGAGCAGGTTGGTCCCGGTGCCGCAGCCCAGGTCAAGGAATCGGCCGGGGGGATAGCTGGCAACAAATGCCTCCACCTCTGGCGGGACAAGGCCGGTGTCCCACCGGGGTTTACCCAGCAAGTAGCGCAAATTAAATTCAAACCGGCGCATCGGACGGTTTACTTTCCAACCGACTGGCGGAGGCGGTCAACGTCCAGCCCGCCAACCTGGCGCCAAAGTTCAGTGCCGTCCGCTCTAAAAAGGATAAAGGTGGGGGTATATTCAAATCCCATCTGATCCGCCAGTTCGCGCCCGCCCACGGTATGAATGTCGACCCGGATGACATCCAACCGGCCAGACATTTCTTCTTCCAGCCCGTCCACGACGGGTTTCATTGCGGTGCAGCCAAGTCAATACTGTGACAGAAATTCGAGCAGCACTGGGGTGCCGGAGCCGATCTGGCTGCGCACCTGCTCAGCGCTGGCATTTAGGTTTCCGGCTGGATGCAAAACAATCCAGGCAGCTACCAGAAGCACCACCAAAACTCCCAACAGGATCCCCCGCACGAATGTGAAGCCGCGCCGGGCGATGAATGCGACTGCCAGACCAAGGATGACAACACCCCCGATTATGAAGGAGAATTGGTTCAAGATTTGATCCATAAGCCGCGCTTCACCTGATATAATAGGGGATGTTTTGCTGGTTGCTTCCAGGGTTCTTTTGACAAGAACCACGCTCAGCCTTCTTTTTGCAGGGCTGGCACTATCACATCCACAAAAGGGTTTGGTTCATGAAAGAGTATACCACTGAGTCCATCCGCAACATTGCCCTGGTCTCCCATAGCAGCGCGGGTAAAACCATGCTGGCCGAGGCCTTCCTCCACTTCACAGGCGCCACAACCCGGCTGGGGCGAATTGAAGACGGCACCACTGTCTCCGATTATGATGAACAGGAACACAAGCGCGGGATCTCTTTGTACACCACCGTAATTCCGGTGGAGTACAAAGATGTGAAACTCAATTTTCTTGACACCCCCGGTTACACCGATTTCGTCGGTGAAGTGGTTTCAGCCTTGCGCGTCGCAGATGGCGCAGTGGTTCTGATCGATTCGGTATCGGGGGCCGAAGTTGGGACCGAAATTGCGCTGAATTATGTCAATCAGTTCAACCTGCCGCGGTTCATCGTGGTCAACAAGATGGATCGCGAAAACGCAAACTTCCAGAAAGCGCTGGCGTCCATCAAAGATTTCTCCGACATCCGCACGGTCCCGGTGCAAATCCCCTGGGGCGAAAAGGCTGATTTCAAAGGCGTCATCGATCTTCTCACCATGAAAGCCTACAAAGGCGACGGTAAAACGGTGGTCGATATCCCGGCCGAGTACCAGGATGCGGTTGAAGAAGCTAAAGTAGCGCTGGTTGAAGCTGCCGCTGAAGGGGAAGACGAGCTGCTTGAAAAATATCTTGACAGCGGCGAACTTTCCAGTGAGGAAATCATCCGCGGCTTGAAAGCCGTCGTCCTGAACGGCACCTATGCCCCGGTATTTGTGACCGCCGGGTCACATGAAATTGGGATGGCTCCCCTACTGGAAGCAATGATCAACTTCCTTCCCTCTCCGGCTGCTGTTGCACCGGTCGAAGCCGAGGCGAAGAACGGACCGCAAGAAATCAAAGCCAGTGACGCCGGCCCTCTGGCGCTGTACGTCTGGAAAACCACAGCTGACCCGTTTGTCGGTAAGCAGACTTACTTCCGGGTTTACTCCGGCATGGTCACTTCTGACAGCCGTGTCTGGAATCACAATAAGAACAATGAAGAGCGCTTCGGAACCATCAATTTCGCCCGCGGTAAAGAAACCATCGCAGTGAAAGTCATCCACAGCGGCGATCTCGGCGTTGTTCCTAAGCTGTCGGAAACCGTCACAGGCAATACGCTGGGTGATAAGACCCACCCGTTGACGCTGCCAGTGCCGACCTACCCGAATGCGCTCTATCGGGTATCCATCCTGCCAAAAACCCAGGCCGACTCGACCAAAATCAGCCCGACGCTGACGCGCTTATGCGAAGAGGACATGACCCTCTCCTGGCACATGGAACCGGCTACTAACCAGACCATTCTCCAGGGTATGGGCGACCAGCACATCGATGTGGCCATCAAGCGTGCTGAATCCAAGTTCCAGGTAAACTTTATTGTCGGCGAGCCTAAAGTTCCCTATCAGGAAACCATTACAAAGAAGGCCACCGCCATGTATCGCCACAAGAAGCAGACTGGCGGCGCAGGTCAATTTGGCGAGGTGCATCTGAGAGTTGAACCCCTGGCTGAAAAGGAATTTGAATTTGTCTGGGATGTGTTCGGTGGTGCGATTTCTCAATCCTACTTCTCTTCCATCCAAAAAGGCATCTCCAGCGTGTTGAAAGAAGGCGTTATCGCCGGATACCCGGTACGCGGGGTCCTGGTAGCGGTTACCGACGGCAAGGAACACCCGGTCGATTCCAAGCCGGTGGCATTTGAAATAGCCGGGCGCGAAGCATTCAAGCTGGCCTTCAAGGACGCCAGCCCGGTACTCTACGAGCCGATCATGACTGTGAATATCACCGTTCCGGAAGATCACATGGGCGACGTGCTGGGTGATTTGAACACCCGCCGCGCACGGGTGCAAGGTATGAATAGCGAAAAAGGGCGTTCGATCATCACCGCGACGGTCCCCTTGGCCGAAATGCTGCGTTATACCACCCAGCTGCGCTCGCTGACCGGCGGACGCGGGATTTTCAACATGGAATTCTCGAGCTACGAAGTCGCTCCGGCGCACGTTCAGGCAGAGATTGTCGCAGTTCGACAGAAAGAATTGGCGGAGAAGAAGGAAGAATAAGATCCGCTTATTGCAGGGAATGATAACCAAAATTCCGCCCGAATGGGCGGAATTTTTTTATCAACCTGTGCGAATGGAGTGAGCGTGGCGATTTGTGTCTTACGTTATAGATTTTGGGTTTATGAAAGGGTCGACGGAGTGTCGCGTGGATTGCTTCGCTTCGCACGCAATGACCAAAATTTAGGATAAAATATTACATTATGAATCCTGATCCGTTGGAAATTATATGGGATGGATTGCTCTCCCGCGATCCTGACCGCATCCGGGCAACCTATGCTGATCTTGACCCGGAGTCCCAGCAGGTGGTGCTGGAGCATCTGTTGCGCATGACCAGAGAAAATGGCTGGCATGCCGAACAGGTCCACTCAGCTCAAACTGCCCTGGATACGCTAAGACCTGACCATTCCGAAGCTGAGTAATATCGAGGACTGCATGGAACTTCACGAGCTGACCGCAGCGATGCACCACTTTGTCCAGGCTAAAGGCTGGTATAATCCCGCCAGCCCAAAACCACAAACCATGCGCAACATTGCCATTTCGTTGAATCTGGAAGCCAGCGAAGTCCTCGAGCATTTCCAGTGGGGTGAATCGCCGCTCAATCCCGAAGAACTGGCTGGAGAACTGGCGGACGTTGCACTTTACCTGCTGCAGCTGTCTAGCGTGGCAGAAATTGACCTGGAAAAAGCCATTCTGGTCAAGCTGGAACAAAACTACCAGCGAAGCTGGGATGCGGATGAACTAAAATAAATCCTGCGAGCATCGAGATGCATATCACCGTATTTGGCAGTGGAAAACCGCGCCCGGGAGAACCGGATTACGCGGCAGCGCAAGAACTCGGCGGGCTGATTGCCCGTGCGGGTCACACCGTTTTGACCGGCGGGTACGTTGGCACCATGGAAGCGGTCTCGCGTGGAGCAAATGAAGCTGGCGGGCACGTCATCGGCGTGACCTGTGACGATATCGAGCGATACCGCGCCGGCGGGGCCAACCCGTGGGTAATCGAAGAATGGCGCCGCGTCACTTTGCTTGACCGTTTGAAAGCGTTGATTGACGGCTGCAACGCCGCCATAGCCCTGCCCGGCGGCCCGGGGACCTTTACCGAGATCACGCTGTACTGGAATCTTCTGGTGATCAACGCCATCGAACCCAAACCGCTTGTGTTGATTGGCAACGGCTGGCGCCGGGTTTTCGCCGAGTACCGCACCACCTTGGGTCATTACGCCAATGACGCCGATTGGCGCTGGCTGATTTTTGCGCCTGACAATCCCACCGCTCTCGACCTTGCGGTCAACCATAATTTGTCTTGACTTTTAGTCCACCCATCTCACGCCGATCGGAATCAAACATTTTAATGAATACTGATAAACTCCCAACCCGCAGCGAAAACTACTCAGAATGGTACAACCAGCTCATCCTGCGCTCTGAACTGGCCGATTACGCCCCCGTGCGCGGCTGCATGGTCGTGCGGCCGTACGGCTGGGCCCTCTGGGAAAATATCCAGGGCGCGCTCGATAAGCGCTTCAAGGAAACCGGCCATTCGAACGCCGCTTTTCCGCTCTTCATCCCCATGTCTTTCCTGGAAAAAGAAAAAGAACATGTGGAAGGCTTCTCACCGGAGCTGGCAATCGTCACCATTGGCGGTGGCGAGAAGCTGGAAGAGCCGCTGGTGGTGCGCCCGACTTCCGAGACCATTATCGGGTACATGTACTCCAAATGGATCAAATCCTACCGCGACCTGCCGGTGTTGATTAATCAATGGGGCAACGTAGTGCGCTGGGAAATGCGCACCCGTTTGTTCCTGCGCACATTGGAGTTCTACTGGCAGGAAGGCCATACCGCCCATGCTACCGCCGAGGAAGCCGTCGATGAAACGGTGCGGATGCTTAACGTTTATACCGATTTCGCCGTCAACGAGGCGGCTGTGCCAGTTATTCCAGGCCGTAAGAGCGAGACCGAGAAATTCGCCGGGGCATCCGATTCCTACACCATCGAAGCCATGATGGGCGACACCCGCGCACTGCAGGCCGGCACTTCGCATTTCCTTGGTCAAAACTTCGCAAAAGCCTTCGATATCCAGTTCCTCGATCCAGGTAACCAGCTGCAGCATTGCTGGACGACCTCTTGGGGGCTATCCACCCGTTTCATCGGCGCGATTATCATGACTCACGGCGACGACCAGGGTCTGGTGCTGCCGCCGCGCCTGGCGCCGATCCAGGTTGTGATTGTGCCTATATTCCGCAATGACGATGAACAGGCCAAAGTGATGCCGGTTGCGGAAGCCTTGAATCGCCAGCTGTCGCAATTCCGCGTCAAGCTGGATACGCGCAGCGAGGTCACCCCCGGCTTTAAGTTCAATGACTGGGAAATGCGCGGCGTCCCGCTGCGCATCGAAATTGGGCCAAAGGATATTGACAACGGCGTTGTGACCGTCGCCCGCCGCCATACCCCAGGCAAAGCCGGAAAATCCACCCTGCCGCTCGGTGACGAAATTGCGGCCCAGGTTCAAGCCGTGCTCGATGAAATTCAAGCGGCCATGCTCGAAAAAGCACGTAATTTCCGTGACGCGCACATCCATGAACCCAAAGATTACGAAGAAATGAAACAAATCGTGCAGGACGGCTGGGCGTTGGCGTATTGGTGCGGCAGGACTGAGTGCGAAGCCCGGGTCAAGGAAGACACGAAAGCCACTACCCGCTGCATCCCGCTTGACCAGCCTGAGGGACAGGGTGAGTGCATTGTCTGCGGCCAACCGGCGAAAAAGAAAGTTTATTTTGCCCGAGCGTACTAGTTAATCGGTATGCCAGCGGTTCAGCTCGCCAATTTGAACCAGCAAATCGATGCGCTTACGCAGCGTTTCCTCGATCCGATCGATTTTCAAAACGGACTGGAAACGCTGCTCATTCGTTACGCTGATCTCACCTATAAACCTGGACAAACGGTGCGCCAGACCGGGCTGCCGTACTCCAGCTACCGGACCGCGCCCATCGTCATGCGTGCGCTGGAAGACCGACTGGCATTCCTGGCGCCGCGTTACCCTGAACCTGCTTTGACTGTATCAGAAGGCCTGTGGAAAACCGATAAGACCGAGTCGCGGCGGTTGGCGGCTGTTTTGCTGGGGAATCTTCCGGTGGAATATGTTGACGCCGTTTTGAGTCACCTTAAGGCCTGGTCGATTCCCGGTGTGGAATATTCCCACCTTGAAACGCTGTTCACCCTCGGGTCGGCCCGTTTGCGGAAGGAAGATTCGCAAAAATGGTTGGACATGATCCGCACCTGGCTCAGTTCAGCCGACCAGGGAATGGTGCGGCTAGGCGTTCTGGCAATCACATCGTTGGCAAGTGACCGAAATTTCGAGAACCTGCCAGCGGTCTATAACCTGGCAGGTCCATTATTGACCCTGTCGCCAGGCGAACTGCAAAATGAACTTCGCACCCTGCTCATCCAACTGGCCCGCCGCTCCCCTACCGAGACCGCCTACTTTCTGCGCCAGGTGATCGGATTACAGCCTCCGCCGATGCTGTTGCGCATCATCAGGCGCTGCCTGCCCGAGTTTCCGATGGAAACCCAGGCCCGCTTGCGTGGCGTGCTGCAGGCTCTGCCGCGTGAAGACAAAGGATAACCGTCAGGTTCATCTCATGGAATGTTCCTTACCCCTTTGCCAGGATTTCAGCGGGATCGAAATAAGGAGATGTATGGGGATAGCTTTTTCCTCTTCGTTGGATCATTTGGCTAAAAAACCACCGTCTTGTCCTAACCTTCCACAATTAATCTTATTCTGATATAATTTGCATTGTGACTGGACCTGTCTGTGGTTAAAGCTGCGGACCAGGAGACCTGCCCAAATCAACAACATAAGGAGCTAGCAGACGTCATGCCATTAACAAAAGAAGTAAAAGAAACGGTAATTGGTAAGTATCACCGCCACGACAGTGACACCGGGTCGCCCGAGGTGCAAATTGCATTGCTCACCAAGCGCATTTTGCAACTGACCGAGCACTTGCGCAGCAACAAGCACGACGAATCGTCGCGCCGGGGGCTGCTCAAGTTGGTAGGTCAGCGCCGCCGACTTCTGGTTTACCTGCGCAGCAAAGATATCGCCACGTACCAGGCAATCGTTGAGCAGTTGAGCCTGCGCTACCGCTAAAAGGACGACTTTGTAATGAGTAGATGGTGAAAGTTCGCCATCTACTCATTTTCTACCGGACTTTTTCGGCACGCAGATCCTCTGCAACAATTTCATATTTTTTATTTACCCCTGGGGTTGGGAATTGAAACCTGATGAGGACGAATTCCTCCACAGCTTTCAGTCCCTAACCGGATGGGGGTAAGAGAGGACGTAATGAACATCCCTGAAGCAAAGCAGTATACTGCCCAGGTCGGTGGACGCACGATTACCATCGAAACCGGCAAGCTGGCTCAACAGGCCGGCGGAGCCGTCACCCTGCGTTTGGGTGACTCTGTTGTTTTTGCCGCCGCAACTTTGGGCGGCATCCGGGAAGGCATCGATTTCTTCCCGCTAACCGTTGAATACGAAGAGCGTATGTACGCTGGTGGACGCATCCCCGGTTCGTTCTTCCGCCGTGAAGGGCGCCCCTCCGAGGATGCCATTCTCATCAGCCGCCTGACCGACCGCCCGATTCGCCCGCTGTTCCCCAAAGGCATGCGCAACGAAGTTCAGGTGATCATGTTCTCCTTATCGGCAGACATGGAAAACTCGCTGGACATCCTGGCGATTAATGCCGCCTCAGCCGCGCTGATGATCTCGGACGTGCCCTGGGATGGCCCGGTGGGAGCTGTGCGTGTCGGCCGCATCAACGGCGAATTTATTGTCAACCCTACCATGGAACAGCGTGAACAATCCGAGTTGGACCTGCGCCTGGCTGGCACCCGCGACGCCATCCTGATGGTGGAATCCAGCGCCAACGAACTGCCGGAAGACATTATGGTCGAGGCATTGACCTTTGCGCACCAATCGTTGCAGCCGATGATCGACGCGCAGTTGAAAATGGCGGCCGAAATTGGCAAGACCAAACGCGCCGTCGAAACCAAAGAATTGGACGAGAATCTGGTCAGCCAGGTGCGCGGCCGCGTCGCCAATCAACTGGAAGCACTCCTGGATGCCACGCATATGAAGGCCGAGCAGTACAACGGCATCGATGAACTGCGCGAGACGGTGGTGGCAGAACTCTCGGCTGAAGATGAGACGCTCAAGGGCGCCGTCGCTGAGGCCTACGAGGAAGTTCTGAAAGGAATTGTGCGCCGCCGTATCGTCGAGCGCGGTCTACGGCCTGACGGCCGCAAACCGAATGAGATTCGCCCGATCTGGGGCGAGGTTGGCGTTTCACCGCGCGCGCACGGCTCCGGCCTGTTCACCCGCGGCGAAACCCAGGTGCTCACCATGGCAACCCTTGGCACGCCCAAGGAAGCCCAGGAACTGGATAACCTTGGCGGCTCCGACTCCAAACGCTATATCCATCATTACAACTTCCCTCCCTATTCGACCGGCGAAGTGAAAATGCTGCGCGGCCAATCCCGCCGCGAAATTGGTCACGGCGCCTTGGCTGAACGCGCGCTGTTACCTGTTATCCCCAGTGAAAAAGACTTTCCCTACACCCTGCGCCTGGTCTCCGAGGTATTAGCCTCCAACGGCTCCTCCTCGATGGCTTCGGTGTGCGGTTCGACCCTGGCCCTGATGGACACCGGTGTGCCGATCAAGGCTCCAGTGGCGGGCATTGCCATGGGCTTAGTCAAAGAAACCGATAAGACTATGGTTTTGACCGACATCCAGGGCATGGAAGATCACCTGGGCGACATGGACTTCAAGGTGGCCGGCACCGCGGCGGGCATCACTGCCCTGCAGATGGACATAAAAATCAAGGGGATCACCTCCGCGATTATGACTGAAGCATTGACCCGCGCCCGCGAAGCCCGCTTGTTTATCCTAGACCGAATTCTGGAAATCATCCCGGCACCGCGGCCTGAACTAGCGCCGCATGCCCCGCGCATTACCACCATCCAGATCCCGGTGGATAAAATTGGCGCCATCATTGGCCCGGGCGGCAAGATGATCCGCGCGATCCAGGAACAAACCGGCGTGCGCATCGACATCGATGACGACGGAACCGTGTTCATCGCTGCCACCGATGGTGTGGCCGAAGCGGCTGCTCGCGAAAAGATCCTTTCGTTGATTGAAGTGCCCATATTAGGCCGCATCTACACCGGCAAGGTAGTCCGACTCGCTGACTTTGGCGTTTTCGTCGAAATCCTGCCGAACATTGACGGTTTGGTGCACATCTCTCAGCTGGACAGTGAACGCGTCGAAAAAGTCGAAGATGTGGTCAGCATGGGTGACGAAATCACCGTCATGGTGACTGGAATCGACGACGCCGGCAAAGTTCGCCTGTCCCGCCAGGCAGTGCTGGAAGGCTGGACGCTGGAAGAAGCACAGGCGAAAGACCGCGACCGCCGGCCTGCCGGTGGTGGACGCCCCGGCGGCGGACGCCCAGGTGGTGATCGTGACCGCGGTGGACGCGGCGGCGGTGACCGCGGCGGAAGACGGTTCTAACCATCAAATCCCCTCTCGGAACTCTGAGAGGGGATTTTTGTTAACCTTGTTACTAATTATGATGGGACTGGTGGAATTATTATTCTTATTTCTCAATGTCCCACAACATAACAACCCCGGATTGAGAGCCGGAAGCTAATGACTTCCCACCTGGACGAAATTCTATATCGGTAACCGTTTCCGCGTGCCCTTCAAGGCGCATCAGTTCTTCACCACTGTTGATGTCCCACAAGATAATTTCAGCCGCCGAAGTAGCCAAAATACTTCCGTCCGGGCTGATTGCCGCATGATCGATTCCCCAACTATGACTGGTAGAAGATGTTCGAAAAAGCATTTCTCCAGTCTCGACATCCCATACCTCTCCCCAGCCACCTTGTGCCACTGCTATGCGGTTGACAGCGGGATTCGCAGCCCAATCCAGGCTAGTAACCCAACCGTCAACATTGATCTCTTTCAAAAGGCAGTTGCATAGAACATCCCAAATATATATTTCTGACCCATTTTCACCTCCTCCAACAGCTAACCAGGTGCCATTTGGAGACCAGGCAACCGTATTTGGCGACAGCCCATCTTGTTCAAAGACGATTTTTTCGAATTTAATATCCCAGACGGTGACGGTTTCCCAATTTGCGCCCGCAAGGAAGATGCCCTCCACCGACCACATCAGGCGTGTTGGCGGGGCTGAACCGCCAACCAATTCTGCTTCGATGTCACCCGTAGCCAGGCTTTTGATGATAACCTTCCCATCGGCATCCAGGTAGGCAAATCGTTGGCTGTCTGGCGACCAGGCGACCGGGCCGTACCCACCTTCATCAACGAGCGGTATCTTGAAAGAACCGGAAACTGCGTCATACGAAAGGATTTTTCCGGTTGCGGTGCCAAATGTGAGAAATCTCCCATTGGGTGACCAGGTTGGATTGGTGACAGATTCTCCACCTGGAAGCTCGATTCCATTTTGATCTCCTGTAACAGGATCCCACTGAATAACCATTTCAGGACCGATCATTGCCGGAAACGGGGGCGAATAGAGAGAATGTTCAAAGGATCCGCCCCTTCTTAGAAAAAGGACTTCGCCGGAAGGTACCCAAGCCAAAGTGCTCTCACCCCAAATATTGGCTGCTTCGGTCTGAATCGGGTTCAAATCCTCAGAAAGTAATTTAACTTCGCCTTTTCTTAACCCAACCGCAATAGTTTTTTCATCCGGGCTCAACGCGAGGGAAAATACCGGATCCTCAGCATCCCATTCTCCCAAAGGAGACAATGAATCTCCTGCAAGCATCGTCACAAATCCATCATAGACTGGGTTGCACCCTTCCCCACAGCCGGGAGCATAACTCACCGCAGCATACAGAAGGCTGCTATCGCCTGTCCAGGCCAGGCTGGAAATTGAAAATCCGGCCGGGCTTTTCCAAGAAGCTAGGTGCTCTCCTCCGGCTGCAGACCATAAGATGATGTTCCCGATGAACGTCCCGCCAGCGATGGTCTCTCCATCTGGCGACCAGGCCAAGGTGGTAATGCTGGCCCGGTCTCCTTTCAATTCGGCGATAATCTCATCATTAATGACATCCCAAACCTTTACCTGTGGCTGGTCAGAGCCAGCCGCCAGCAGTGTACCATCCGGTGACCATGCCAAAGAACGAACGTTATCAGGGAAGGCCTGAATCGTATTCAGGGTGGTGCCAGTTTTTGCTTCTACCAAAACAATACGACCGTTGGCTAATCCCATGGCAATCGACTGGTCAATAGGGTTTAAGGACATTGTCCAAATATAGCCAAACCCTGTCCGATCCACCAATTGACAATAGGATTTCTTGACTTCAGGAAGAGCAAATACGCACAGTTCATTGCCGTCAGTAATCGCTAGAATGCTGCCATCCTGCGATACGGCCAAGCGGGACGGCGTTTGCCGGCCAAAATAGGCCATTAAACGATCCTTTGGAGCTGGGGTTGGCTCGGGCGTGGTGGTTGGGGTATGGGTGGTCACGATTGGGATTGCGGTATTGGTCGGCTCAGTCGTGACGATTGGAAGGGTGGGTGTATCCTGGCGCTGTCCGCAGGCAGCGAGTAGGATTATCAGCCCGAAAAGGCTTGCCGCCCGGGTGAAGCAGCGCCAGATAGGGTGGATAAGACTTTGCATAATATGGTCCCTCCAATTAATACTATGGCATCTTCGAACAAAAAATAACCGAGTTAACGGAAATATCTTACAAATAATTGGATAACGTAGTTTATAGAAGATGACGGAAAGTGATTGGTGTACAGTTAACCGATAATAAGTGAATGGGGAACGGGTGGAAGTAAGGAAACCGCGGGAATTGAGATAATTTAAGGAATTATTCAGCTATTAAATATAGTAACACGAAATCACTCGCCAGGGTTGGTGAGGTGGCCCATACGAAACATCCGAATGAGAGTGTGGCTTGATCGATATGCAGTTGGTGCGTTTGACCCACTCCGATGCAGACGTAGTATCGTTCGTCGCCAGGAAATGATGATCGCGGGGTCGACTAGCACAACTACGGGCTGGGCAGGTACGGCATGGCATAGCCCGGCAGCTTCAAACGCTCTGCCAACGCAGCGCGCATGGCTGTGCGGTCGTCCCACGGAAACTCGGTCGAGCCGAAACACATTGACTGTTCGTGGCCTTTGCCAAGCGCCAACACCAGGTCTCCAGGTTGAGCCATGTTTATGGCTATACGAATGGCTTCCCGGCGGTCCGGTACGCGCCAGAAAGTCTGCCCCTCAATTCCACCTTGCGAGGCCGCCGCTCGCGCCATTTCAGCCAGAATTTCATCCAACGACTCGGTGCGCGGGTCTTCCGCCGTCAAAATGGTAATGTCTGCCAGACTCGCAGATACCTCTGCCATCATGCGGCGTTTTTCGCGGTCGCGCAGCCCGGCGGAGCCATACACTGCCAGTACTCTGCCCCCGGTCATCTCGCGCGCTGTTTCCAGGGTGACCTTGAGCGCGTTGGGTGTATGGGCAAAATCGACGATGGCGGTGAAATCCTGCCCAAGATGGATGTGTTCCATCCGGCCTGGGATTAAATCCAGCTGCTCCACGCCTGCGGCAGCCAGCTGCGGGGATATCCCCAGCCCACCCACGGCAGCGGTCATGGCTGCCAAAATATTGGAAACGTTGTATTGGCCTACCAGGGGACTATGAACCTCCACCCGCTGCCCGTCCGGGAAAAGCGCGGTGAATTGCATGCCGGACGGGCTGTAACGCACATTTTCAGCGCGCACCGCAGACTGGGGGTCAAAACCGTAGGATAGTTTGTTCGCCTGCACAAAGCCATTTAGAAAGTCGAACGACTGGTCGTCATGGTTGAGGACTGCCAAGCGTGGATTCCCTTGCGGTTTTTCAGCCGTTTCCAACAGGTGTTGGAACAGGCGCGCCTTGGCAGCCCGGTAGGCTTCATAGGAACCGTGGTAATCCAGGTGCTCATGGGTAATATTGGTGACCACGCCAATATCGAACTCGCAGGCAGTAACGCGTTCCTGTGCCAGACCGTGTGAAGTGGTCTCCAGCACGACGTGCGTCAACCCGGCAGCTACCATCTGGTCCAGGTAATGCTGCACGTCCGGCGCTTCAGGCGTGGTGACGTGGAAGCCGGTATCGACCACCTCATTGCCAATAACAGCGTTGACGGTGGAGACAATCCCAGTCTGTTTTCCGGCATGTTTGAGGATGGTGTACAGCAAATTCGAGGTGGTGGTCTTACCATCCGTGCCGGTGACGCCAATGACTGTCAGTTTGCGGGCCGGGAAGTCGTAATAGGCTGCCGATAAATACGCCAGCGCCTGGCGTGTATCTTCTACCTGGATATACGGAATGTCGAATGAAAATTCTTCTGCCGGCCGTTGACCGATCACTGCGGCTGCCCCCTGCCCGACCGCTGCTGGGATATAGCGGTGACCATCCACATTGCCGCCCGTCAGCGCAATGAATAAATATCCTGGCTGAACCTGGCGGGAATCCAGGGCTATCCCGGCAATTCGGACAGCCGGAACCTGGCGAGGCGCAATCACCCGCAGCGGCACTTGAGTAAACATTTGATCCAGTATTTGGGTCATGCCTTGCTCCTTGGAGGGGTGTCAGCGTAGCTCAGTATACTACAGGTAAATCAAAGCCCCCACTCCGGCATCAAGTGGGGGCGATCCAATTTTCGGAGGGAATATCGTCTATTGCATGGCCTGGCGCAAGCCTTGCAGTTGACCGGCAACCGAGCCGTCAACCACGCGGTCACCCACCTGGACAACCAATCCGCCCAGGATGGCGGGATCGACCCGGAAGGTCACCGATGCGCTGGCGCCTAACTTCTTGAGCACGTCCTTTTTGACCATGACCTGTTCTTCATCGGTCAGCGGCAGGGCTGAGGTCACTTCGGCGGCAGCGCCGACTACCGTTTCACCTTCCAACACGGTGACTTTGCCAGAGCGGACGCCCGAAAAGAATTCGGTCAACAGCGCGTGCTGACGCTTCTCGTCGAGTGATTCGCCGATCAGCTTCTGGGTGGCGGCAATCGACAGGGCGGCAATTTGACCGCGGACTTCACTCAAAACGCGGTCACGCTCCTGCTGTACTTCGGCCAAAGCAGTATCACGCGCTTTAGCGGCTTCGACATCCGAAGCGGCGCGGACCTCGCGGGCTGCGACCTCGGCTCGAGCCGAAGCTTCGCGAACAATCTCGGCGGCTTTTGCCTGGGCTTCAGATAAAATCTGGCTCGATTCGCGTTCGGCATTGGCGCGCGCTTCAGCAGCTACCCGGGCATCTTCCAAACCCTGGGCAATGGTCTTGCGCCGATTTTCCATCATCGACATCAGCGGTTTATAGACCCAGGCACGCAGCACCACAAAAAGGATGCCGAAACTGGCGATCTGAATAAGGATACTGCCTAAATTAATACCAAGTTTTTCCAAGGGGATGCTCCTTCCTCAGGTCCGTTTAGAGAACGAACAGCATCAGGAACGCAATCACCAGACAGTAGATCGCGATGGCTTCTGAGAAGGCGATACCCAGAATCATGTTCGTGAGCAGGTTGCCATACGCATCCGGGTTGCGGGCCATGCCCTGCAGCGCACCCTGTACGCTCAGACCAATGCCAACCCCGCCGCCCAATGCACCGATCATTGCCAGACCGGCTCCAATAAATTTTGCTGCTAAAACGATGTCTCCAGACATGCTCGACGATCCTCCTTAATTAATCCGAATAGGTAGCGTTCTCTAAAAGAGCGGAAATTTCCTGTTAGTGGTGTCCTTCTTCACCGCCATGACCCTGGGTTGCCTGGGCCATAAACACCATAGTCAACATACCAAAAACGAAGGCTTGAATAAGACCAATAAAGAACTCGAACATCGAAATCATGGACGGCACGAAGATGGGAATCATCGCAGAGATCAGTGCCATCAGAACGAAACCGGCGAACATGTTGCCGAACAACCGGAAGGCAAACGAGAGAATTTTAGCAAACTCCGAAATGGTTTCGAGCAGCCCGACCAGGAAGTCCATAAAACCGAAAAACGGTTTTTTGAACATGGTGGTGAAATTGAGGAATTTGCTGAAATAGCGGGCTCCCTGGGCACGGACGCCAATCACCTGGGTCATGACCACCGAAATGAGTGCCAAAGCCACGGTGAAGTTGAGATCCGTCGATACTGCCCGGAAGAAGGGGGTCAGAACATAGCCCTCGCCCTCGACTTTATCTGGCAGAACGGTCCACCAGTTGCCTCCGATGTTTTGGATCAAATGACCTTCGCCATCGTAATGGTGCATCAACCCGACAGTTTCAAATCCAGGCAGCAGCTTGACCAGGTTGGCAACCAGCACCACCAGCATGATGGTCGCAAACCAGGGAAAAATCTGTTTAGCCCATTTTCCAGCGGCCGACTCCGTCAGGTTGTAAATCACCTCGATGAGGGATTCCATCATCCCGGAAACCCCTTGCGGGATCAGGCTCCCCTTCTTGACTGACTGGCGCACCCCCCACGCGAGCGCTATGATGATCACATCCACCATAATCAGCGTTGGCCAGGTGTTGACGAAGGGCACTTCGCCAACCAGAGGTAAGGTCAGGGTGGCTTCGGTGATTTTTTCAGGGGCGACTTGAATATGGGGTTGAACCGGAGTAGCGATATTAACTGCAACGATGCTGAAGATGATAAATCCCAGCACAATCCACCGATTGACACCCCATCGCCATTTACGAGTTGTCTCCAAGGTCCGTTTCCTCCGGTTGAGTGGTTTGTTGACGGCCATTTTTGGTCTTGATCTTGGACACGGCCAGGCGAACTACGAACAACATTACAACTAACGAAACAGGGATGCTCCCAAGGGTTAACCCAATCGTCCACCAGGGGCGGGTTCCCAGACGGGAGTCGAGCCATAACCCCAAAAATACGGCTCCGATTACGATTACCAGAGTTAAACAACCCACTTGACCAGCGATGCTCGCCAGGGTGAGATTCAGTAGCCTTTGCTTTCCTGAAGGTCCGCCGGAGTTCGACTGGCTCATGATTTGTTGATTATATCAGATGCAAAATTCAGCGTCAATAAATCCAAATGGAAGTTGCTGCAGCCTGGGCAAAAGAATAAAATGGCCCAAACCAGAACCCAAGCACCAGAATTCCGACGACACAGATGGCCAGCGCCACCCGCCAGGCCATGGCAGCCTTGGGTAATTTGGCCGTATCCGAAGGCTCATTGACGTAGATCGTCTTGAGCACCATCAGGTAGTAGTAAAGGCCGATGATCGCGTTGAAAATACCAACCAGCGCCAGCCAGACCATGCCTTTTTCAATCGCGGAGGCAAATACCAGCAATTTACCAAAGAAGCCGGCGAACGGCGGGATGCCGCCCAATGAAAGCATTGCAACGATCATCACCAGCCCGAGGACCGGAGCGCGCCGGCTCAAACCGGCAAACGCGCTCAAATCGTCGGAACCGGTATTGCGCTCCACCCAGGCAACCACGCCAAAGGCAGCCAGGTTGGTAACCAGATAAGCCATCAGGTAATAAGTGGATGCCAGGGTGCCAAACTCACTCCCGGCTGCCACGCCGATTAACATATAACCGGCCTGGGCAATGGACGAGTACGCCAGCAGCCTTTTCAAGCTCTTTTGCGCCAGCGCCAGGTAGTTACCCACCAGCATGGATAGCGTCGCCAACACTGCGATCATGGTTGACCACAGCCCTTGCTGCTCGGGGAAGGCTACTGCCGTCACCCGCATCAGCGCGGCAAAGCCAGCTGCCTTGGAAGCCGTTGAAAGGAACCCGGCGACCGGGGTCGGCGCGCCCTGGTACACGTCCGGCGCCCAGAAGTGGAACGGCACGGCGGATACCTTGAACCCGAACCCGACCAGTACCAACCCGATCACCGCGGCCACCAGGACAGTTGGAATGCCGCCAGCCTGGAAGGCCGCACCCAGGTCGTACAGCTGGGTAGTTCCCGTGAACCCGTAAATAAGTGAAAAACCGTACAGCAGGATCGCCGAAGCCATAGCACCGAATAATAAATACTTGATGCCTGCTTCCACCGATTTCTGGTCGCGCAGGATAAAACCCGCCAGAACATACAGCGGGATGGAGGTGGTTTCGATAG
>CALMGN010000231.1 GCA_937863605.1 uncultured Anaerolineaceae bacterium | reverse complement strand
TACCTCAGCCAAACAAATCAAGGTAGATGATTTAGACCAATCTAGTTATACCTTTAATAAAGAGTATGCCATGATCCCTTCCATAAAAAGCCTTTCGGTCGAATTCGTTCGAATTTTAAACATAGTGTTGGCGATCACAATCCTGACAGGCTGCGCCCGCTCACCAGCGGCTGGCGCAACCGCGATGGACTCCAATTCCAATCCTGATGCCCGAGTTAAACAGGGTATCGTCACGCCTGTGGAAATATTCGACCCTGCTCTAGCCACAGCGCTGGTTCCTGAGAAGAAAGATTCAGAGGAAGCCGCAGCATTCCTCCAGCAGCTTGATCAGAATCTGTTCAACCAGGCACGCCAGGTCGCCGGTGTCGCCGGCGCCCTGGGGGAAAGGTCGGACGAGATCTTCAAACGCATGGACCGCGCCCGCGCAGCTGCCCTGCAGCAATGGATGGAGCAAGCTCAGGCAGGTAGGCTGGCATTCTCCAGCCAGAGCCTCCTACCGGCTGCCAGGAGATCTGTTTACAAGTTGGCCTCTGCCATCGCACAGATCAATACCACCCTCCTGCCGATATTCATCGTCGCCCTATCCCCGGACGGTTTCTCCCAAAAGGTGCTGGACTGGGAGAATAAATATCCAGATGAATACCCCGCCTCTGAAACAGCGGTGGATAAGGAGCATGAAGGGGTCAAGGTTACCACTCAGGTATTCAAGCGTATGGAAGGCGACTATCTGGTCGTGGATGCAAAGCTCACCTCCATCCTCTCGCCCTCCAACTTGCCTGGCGTGGTCCTCACCGAGGTTATCGAAGGAAAGATCAGCCTTCAGGTATGTCCGGATGCTGCCGGGACTGTGAATGGTGAACTCTCTCTTCAAACATCTTCGGGAATTGAGGGACGCTTCTCTGGCGGTACAAAGTTTGAGGGTGCCATAACCGGGTCGGTGGACGACGAAGCAGCGCTGAGGTCTTTTAGTGAGCAGATCAATACTTCGACCCAGGCCACCAGGATCGGGCCAGGGGAAGATCGAGGTGGAGTCTACGGTGAAGCCACATTAGATGTCAGGTTTGAAAAGGGCAACTCGGGGAACATGGAGGTTTCCAACGCTACAGGTCGGGAAGTGCGCAGATCAAGCGATATGCCGTCCGCCCAGATGAATGCGCTGCAAGAACTGGCATTCCTGTACGTTCACTGGCTCTCCCTGGAAGCAATCGAAGAGGCAGAAAATTTCTGGCGCAACGGTTATTGCGTCGAGGTGATCGTTGTTGACCCGGCAGGCGGTACGAAAGAGGGCTTGCTTCCCCTGTCGGAGCAACCCCTTACTGCCGAAGTCCGGCACCGGCGAGGAGGAGACCCGGTCGTCGCACCGATTAAGGCCTGGATGGCGTCGGGCGAGACATCGGTAGCACCGTCCAACCAGCGCATCCCATCGCCAGCCACGTTCACCTATACCGCACCTCCAGACAAGGATAGCGCGGGCACCGTAGGACTGCGTACCGTTTCGAAGCGCGGGATCGCGGAAGCCGAAGCGTTTTTCAACACCTATTTGCCGGAATTTCTGCTGACTGGGAAAATCACAGGAAACGGCGTCGATCTTTCCTCACCCTATTACACATACACCGGGCAACTTCTTGCGACCTTTTTGGTGGAATTGAAACCGGTCCAAAATGCGGGAGGATTGATGTGGGAGGGTACTGGCCCTGGAGAGCTATCAATTTCACAAGAATTTCATGATATTTATTACCATTGCTCTTCGAATGTGACCATACCGATATCGATGCAGGTGCAAGGAATATTTACAGACGGAGAGTTGTGGGTAAACTATTTTTACCAGGTATTAGATTTAAAGTACTTATGCTGGTTTTCATTTGCGCCATTCGAGGCTCCTTTTAGTCTTGCAAATGAACAAACGTTTGTATTTGGCGTAAACGATACAGTCTTCAGCGAGTCTACAGACACATGGCCTTTTGGCCCCGGGGAAGATGGAATGACGATTACCTGGGAAGTAGAGGCCCGCCGCAAATAAAACTGCTTCCTATCCCCGGTGTCCCACACCACCTTGACAACAGCATATGCCCTGTACGGAAATTTCATAAAGATTGTAGCCGAAGAAGTACTAAGTTTCGACAATAAGATTCAACAAGTGGATCGCAGGTTTGACAGGCAGCAAATTTGCAAGCCAGGAGGCAAAAATGAACCAAAGACGATTTATAAACATACTGCTCACCATCACGCTGATCATCAGCATGACGCTTGGCTGTAATTATTTTTTATCGCTGCCCGAGACTCCTGACCCAAACCAAGAGATCCCCGCCCTGCTTGACCCGGGATCGCCCACTCTGGCAACCCCCTCCACCCCGGGTATCGCCAGCCTTAGTAACACATCAGCGGCTGATCTGGCCGAGCGGATCACGCGCGACGATGCCTCCTTGATCCAAAGTTTTGAAGCCGTGCAGGAGGCATTGGCGCGTGGAGGCATCGCTACCGTGGATGTGAATGGTGTCTACGTGGCTGCATACCTGCCCGCTTCCCCCATGCCGGTTACCCATCCGGATGTACTGGCTCTGACGCTGGAGGCACGCGACCGCGAAAACTCTTACCGTATGACTGTGGATGAATTTGCACAGGCGCTGAACGACCTGGGCTGGCCCTTCCGTCCCAACCCCTCGCCAGGGGAACAACTGATCGATTTTCTGGCAGGGTGGATCAGCGCGGCCGGGGAGAGTTCTTCCGACCCGCAAAGTTTCACTCCCCTGTTCCTGGCAGAAATGGCCCGGCGCCAGATCCCGGCGGTGGACTTGTCCTCCGGCGAGGCTGAACCTTCCCAGGCGCAGTTGAGCCTGTTGGAACTCGCACTTTTCTCCGCCGCTTTCGATCGGATTATGATCTTCCCGCAAACTTCCATTCTACCTAAACCGAGCGGGGCACACCTGGCCAGTTTGAGCCCGATGAAAAAGGAAAGTACATTGGCGCAAGACGATCCCTGCAGCGAGTACAAAAAGATCTTCTACGGTCCCCTGTCCACTCTGGTATTGCCACAAGCCATTGGCGAGCAATTGGGTGACTTTGGCATAACCTACACTTCCGGTGAAGCGTTGAGCAATGCGATGGAAAAACACGGGGTGAGCGAGGATGAATTTGGAAAAGCCATGGCAGCCGTAAACGTCGTTGCCCGTATCTCGAAGCTGATTGAGATTTACTCCTCCTTGAGCGTGGAAGTTAAGGTGGTGGGGGATAATCCGGTGCACAAACCACTGGAAGGCGAAGAGAACCTAGAAGTCGAATTTGATGCCAAGCTGGGAGTGACCGATGAGGATTGGAAGGATTACCAGCAAAAATACGGTGAACTCGGCACGGCAGCCGACAGAATCGCACGTGACTGCCTGTCCACACTGGGCATACCCACCCTGGCCAACACCGGCGATATCGCCAAAGCCGTGGAGGGCTTCGCGGTCGAGTGGCGCATCGTCTCTGGATCACCAGAGCACGCCTATGATTCGGAGGCTGATCTACAAGATCAAAATTGCAGTTATCACCTTGGCAGACTACGCTGCACGTTGGCGTCTGTTTCGGACCACAGCGCCAAGTCTTCTTTCCGTGTGGATGTTATCCCTAGTAAGCCGCCAGAGACGCAAGCGGTGCACGAAAGCGGTGTCCTGGAGCGTGCTGACGTGAAGGTTTGCGCGGCATTGGACGCCAGCGATGCGCCAAGCCTGTCCACTTTTATCAATGGAGCCATGGGAGGAGTGGGGATCGCCGATCCGATCGCTGAACTCGCGGGCGGTATGATCCTTAAACTCGGCAAGCCCGAAGATTGTACCAATCTGAGAGTCACCTGGCACGCTCAAAGAAGTTATCAAGCTTCGGGGACGCTATATGAAATGACCTACTCTGGAGTGATCTGCAGCTTGGAGCAACCGTTTGAAGTCGAAGCCACCTCACCTTATTTTACCTTCACCTACTATCTTACCCCTTCCAGCTCGCAGGGGGGATCCTGGACCGCCAGTGGTATGTGGAACGATCCGAATGGGAATGTAGGGGCCATGGAGGGCAGCGGCTCCTATACCGTGAATGCTGTTGACGGAATCGCAAACGAACTCATCGTGACTGGAAGTTTTACCACCCACACAACGATAAAAGATGTAACTGGTACTGGTACTATGAATATCACCCTCACGCCACTTGACACGAATGAGTGCAGCCAGCCATAAGGAAATGGTAAGAATCTAGTTATTCGATCCTCGAAAGGCCACTGGCGGATACAAAGGATTTACCATCATAGTCAGCGCGCAGCCCGCGCAGGCCTGGGTGTGCCATGGGCCGCAGCTTGCGGGCGGCAAAGATCCCAATCCAGATGCGCCCCCCGCCCCCAATCTGACCCGCGGCGGTAATTTGGGGGGTTGGTCTGAAACCGATTTTATTCAGACCATGCGCAGCGGGGTTAACCCGTCCGGTCATCAGCTGACCGAGTTTATGCCCTGGAAATTCTTCGGCCAGATGACGGACGATGAATTGAAAGCGGTGTGGCTTTACCTGCAATCGTTGCCGCCGTTGGAAACGACAAAATAGACCGGCGGGCAGCCTGACATATTTTTAAAATTGAGCCGCTGACGACAGATGGATCGTCAGCGGCTTGCCCTATCCTATAAATCCAACCGGGAACACCGCAAGGCGAGGTTATTTACTCAACTGCGCCCGCACTGCTCCGGCCGGGTAGGTGGGGTTATGCACGTTTACGTAGAACCGTTCTGGGAATTGGCGGATCTCCATGATTAAGCCCGGGTCTACTACAGCACAACCACTGGAAGATCCGGTTGTGGGCGGGATTAATGGAACGACTACCGGACCAGCAACTTCCGCTGAAGCCCGGTGAATGTGAGAAGCGGTGGCGGGGTCGATGTTCTCAACCGTCAATTCAAAGCAAATTTCTCCCTGCCCCTGGTTTAGGGTAAAGAAGGCCGTGCCAGTACCGTCAGGGTCACCCGGGTTGGGTCGTTCTGCCGCCCCGGTCATGAAGACTTCGATCGGGCGACCGCCCGTGTCCGCTTCGTCAATCACGGCTGCAAAAACCGGATTAGCCACACCCATTGTTAAGAGGAGCAGCATTAAGGTCATAACAGGCAATACTTTGAACGAGTGTAAACCTTTCATTGGTCATCTCCTTATGTAGTAATTTGGATAATGTTTATCATAATTATAATACGAGATAATTGGAGATTTGGATGCATTGGAATCAGATTAATACAAAAACGATTCTGCCTCATGTGAGGTAGAAGAATGAAGGAATTGGATCTTGGCTTTCGAAACCTTTTTACAGCCTTCTTAAAACTGTGTTTGCCAGAGCTTCCAGACCAGCCAGATCATCCAGATCAAGCCACTGCAGCATCAGGCCTTGAACGCCGGCATCTGCCAGCGCGCCGATCTGGTCAATGACCGCTGAGGGCGTCCCAACGATCATTCCACGCTGTTTCAGCTCTTCCACGGATAAATTTCCTTTACCGGCGACACGCCGGTCAAAAGCTGCCTGATCCGCACCGAAAACCAACCCGGTCATCATGGAACGCTTGACTGCCATCGGTTCGCGGTTTGCGGCAAGGATGAGTTCGTCCAGACGGCGGTTTAAAGCCTGGTACTCCTCTGGTTTCAGGTAAATGGCATTCCATTCGCTGGCGTAGCGGGCAGCCAATTTCAGCGTGCGTCCTTTGCCATTGCCGCCAATCAAAATCGGCGGTCCGCCCGGGCGCTGCGGTCTTGGCAAGAGGGGTGCTTCGTGCAGCTGGAAGTATTTCCCGGCGAAGGTAACCGGCTCATCCTGTTGCAGCAGCTTCTGGACGATTTGAATCCCCTCCTCGAAGCGGTCGAAGCGTTCTGCAGGCGGCAGCAGGTCGAACCCGTACATGTTGTGCTCGCGTTCCTGCCAACCTGCCCCCAGACCGAGCGTCAAGCGTCCGCCGGATAGATCGTCAACCGCAGCCGCCATGCGGGCGGTCAGCGCTGGATGCCGGAAGGAGAAAGGCGTCACGAGCGGACCAAATTGTATACGGCGGGTGTTGCCTGCCAGCCAGGTGAGCGAGGTCCACAGCTCCAGCGAATCCAAATCCGGCGGCCGGCCATTGGTGAAATGGTCCGAACGGAAAAGGCCATAAAACCCCAAATCCTCCACCAGCTTAACCAACTGCTGCCAGCGCGGCCAGTTCAACCCATTTTGTCCTTCGATCATGATGGCGAGATCGACCATTGCTACCTCCAGTTTTAACCTTTATCCCGGAAATTAATCCAGAAAAATCTATTGTAACCAAGTTTGTCCTGATCTACACCTCGCTTCAATCCGAATCGCTTTGGGATTCGACTATGGATTGCCAACCTACCGCCCAAATTAAGGATGAATTACAATTCCCGTTATCCCCTTCCCGCAGACCATTATGGAACCAGAAAACAACAAAACCCAGACCTTATCCGTTTTTATCGTCATCTGGATTGGCCAGTTATTATCGATTTTTGGTTCAGCGGTGGCTGAATTTGGCATCACCCTGTGGGCCTATGAAGCGACAGGCAAAGCCACGCCGCTGACGCTCATCGGCGTATTTTATACCGTGCCCATGCTGGTGTTGAGCCCCTTCGTTGGGGTGATGGTGGACCGCTACAACCGCAAGTTGATGATGATGCTCAGTGATTTTTCAGCAGCACTCACTTCCGTGCTGATTTTGATTTTGCTGCTCACCGGCAATCTGCAGATCTGGCACCTGTATGTGACCGCGGTGATCACCGGCATCTTTCAAGGGTTTCATTGGCCGGCTTATTCGGCTGCCATCAGCACCATGCTGCCCAAACAACATTATGCCCGCGCCAATGCCATGCTCGAAATGGCTGGTCCTGCCTCCGGGATTTTCGCTCCGATGGTGGCAGGCGCGCTGATTGGTCCGCTCGGGCTGCGCGGCCTGCTGGTCATTGACCTGGTCACTGCTGCTTTTGCGATCCTGACACTTGCCCTTGTAAAAGTCCCGCAGCCAAAATTAAGCCGCGAGGGGCTGGAAGCCGCCGGCAGCATCTTCAAGGAAGCTGGTTTTGGTCTCAAATACATCCTGGCGCGCCCCAGCCTGCTGCAGCTGCAGTTGCTGTTCCTGCTATGCAATTTCTTTTTTAGCATTGCCATAAGCGTACGCGCGCCTCTCATTCTCGCGCGTACCGGCAATAACCAGCTTATCTTCGGCAGTACCCAATCCGCGGCCGCCATTGGCGGACTGGTAGGCGGTCTGCTGATGGGCGTCTGGGGTGGACCGAAGCGCCGCATCCACGGCGTTTTAGCGGGTTGGGCTGCCTCCTGCCTGTTTGGCGCGGTGATATTCGGCATGGCGCAAACCACCGCAGTTTGGATTGCGGCCAGTTTTATCGGCGTTCTTTTTGCCCCGATTATCAACGGTTCCAACCAGGCTATCTGGCAGTCCAAGGTCCCGCCAGACCTGCAGGGTCGGGTGTTCGCCATTCGCCGGCTGATCGCCTGGTTTGTGTTGCCGCTCGCCACCGCGCTGGCTGGCCCGCTGGCGGATCAGGTGTTCGAACCTGCCATGCAGCCGGGTGGGGCTCTCAGTTCCACCTTTGGCGCGTTGGTCGGTACCGGACCTGGCGCCGGGATGGGTTTGATGTTTGTGTTGGCAGGTGGAATGGCAGCTCTGATCGCCATCCTGGCTTACACCGTGCCAACCTTGCGCGAGGTTGAATCCCGTATCCCCGATTACGACGAAATACAAATCGAACCGGCAGGCGTTTAAATTACATCCAACAAGTCAGACAGGGTTTCCAGGACAAATTCAGGCTGGACGCCCGACTCCTCAATTTCCTCCCGTCTGGTGACACCGGTCAGCACCAATGCAGTGTGCATGCCCGCCTCCACTCCCATGCAGATGTCCGTCTCGATGCGATCGCCAACCATCATACAGCGATCCGGCGGCAACCCAAGAGTTTCGCTGGCCTGTTTCAAGATCAAGCCGGAGGGTTTGCCGGCGATCAATTCGACCTTGCGTCCGGTGATCGTTTCGAGTGCCTGGATGGTCGCCCCAGCATCCGGTATAGCACCGCCAGGCATCGGGCAGGTCTTATCCGCATTGGTTGCGTAAAAATGCGCGCCTTGCATCAAAGCCTGATAGGCAGTATTCAGCTTGCGGTAATCCAGCGTCCGGTCAAAAGCGACCACTACGGCATCAATGCCCCGCGGGTCGATCACTTCACGCGGGTCCTGGTCTAACCGCTCATCCAGGACGATTAATCCGTGGCGGCTCAGTTCAGCGCGGGTGTTTTCCTCGCCAATCACGTACAAGCGCAGGGCGGGAGATGTGTGTTTCAAGTGTAAGCCAAGTACGTGCGCCGATGTGATCACCTCATCCGGTGTCGCAGGGATGCCTAGCCGGGTCAGCTTGGCTGCGTATGCTTCTCGTCCATCCAGGGGTTTGTTGCTGACAAAAATCAGCCGCATCCCTTGCCGGCGCAGCTCGCTGCATACTTTGGGTGCCCCCGGCAGCGCCGCGTCCCCCAGGTAAAGCGTCCCGTCAAGGTCGAAAATGATCCCGTTAATTTGGTTTTTCTTCATCTGATGCTATCCATCCCTTTAGTATATTCTTATTTGCCAGCCGCACCAACGCTAATCCGTGGACAGCACCTACGAGAGCGCCGACTGCCAGAAGTGCCCCAGCCATCAACAACACCGCCTGGCCGTTCGAACCCAGTATTTGAGCTTGATCAATTGCCCAAAAGATCATCGGCATTCCAAGCATCCAGGCCAGCATATTTGCCGGGAGCCAAATCCCCGCTCCGTGAACATGCTTGCGTAAGACCAGCCACTGCGCAAACGAAAGCACCGCCCCGCCAACCAGCCCCATCCCGGCCGCCAGCAGCAACACAATACTTTGCGCTGGTTCTACAACCGCTGCGGTTTGAGTCGCTTCGGCCTGCAAACTCATCATTGTCGACGGCAAATACCCCAGGATATAGGCGAGTAAAGCGCCAATTACAGTTGCGCGCCACCATGTCCGCTTTTGGATCTCAGGGTACCAGGGCTGCATGGCCCACCACTGAGCCCACCCTACCAGAGTAGCCTCAAAGATGCCAGTGGCCACTGCAAGGGCGAACCCGAGCAGAATTCCCGCCAGCCCGCCCAGACTCTCCAATTTTGCGAATCCAATAGCCGCCGCCAAAAATGTTAAGCCCAACCCGACCATCTCTGCCAGGGCGTTAGCCATTACCCAGCGCAGCCAGAGCGTGATTGAATTATTTGCTTTGATAGGGATTTCTCCAGCGGTGGGATAGGCGGCAGAGCCGTCTTCGGGATCGGATAGGATATATACGGAACCCTAACTCAATCGTTGCAGTTCGTTATGTCGCCCGATTAAACCGCAAGGCCCAGCCTGATGCTGGGCCTTGTTTAATCATTCAATTTGGTTAAGTTAGCTCACCGGCTCGGCAATCATATTTTCCAGGAGAATTTCAAGTGCCATGGTATGGCTGCACACGCCGCGTGTCGAGAAAAAGGAACAGTCACAGGACCATTTGCCATGGTCATAACTAACATTATGCGGATTGTTCTCCCCATCCATTATGACTGTGAAACTTTGAAAGTGCACCCGTTCGCGTTCTTGTGCATACCGTCTGGCTTTTTCCCGTTTGCCGATCATTCCGTAATCCATGACACAGTCTCCTTTCAAGAAATAGGTAGAAAAAAAGGCACGCGCGTAAACATGCGTGCCCCGGTCAGAGCTTAGCTCCTGAAAATGTCATTAATACTCGCATAATGATTTTGCCTCTAAGTCCCTTATCAATATAATAGCCCGACTCCCCGGGAATGTCAACTTACTCTCAGTCAACGTTAACTTTTTTTTCCAGAATGAGTGCATCCTCGCCATCGGCGTAATAATTTCCCCAGACATCCACCTGAGTATAACTCTCGTTATGGTAAAGCTCGATGGCTGGTAAATTGTTACGCCGCACACTCAAGCGGATGCTTTTGGCGGTCAGCCGGGCTTCGCAGGCGTGCATTAGTCCGCGGGCAATTCCCTGGTGGCGAAAGGCGGGTAATACGCCAATGGTTACGATCCAGGCCAGGTCTTCCCCACGCCTCAAATCGCTGGCAACGAACCCCGCCATTTTTCCATTGACTACAGCCTTCAATCGTACGATGCCAGGAAATATGAGCACGGCGATGAGGTCGATCAGCGGCCAGGCATCCAGCTCAAAGCATTCACGCTCAAGTCTGCGCAGTTCACCGAGGTCGCGCAAATTGGCTTCTACAATTTCAAATTCACTCGTCAATGCTTTCCCCCGGCCGGGCTGCGGTGGGTCTCGCCGCCCGGCTAATACCCTGGCGGCGAGACCAAAATTTGAAATTTTCAGGCTACTTTTCGCGCGATTTGACGAAGTCATTCAGCAGGCTGGTGAACTCCATCGGGAAGATGTACTTGGTGGAAGCACCCTGGGCCATATTCTTGAGGGTTTCGAAATATTGCAGGGTCATGGTCTTGGAGTCGACGGTTTGGGCGACGCCAAAGATCTTCTCCAGCGCCAGTGAATAACCTTCGGCGCGCAGCAGCTGGGCTTCACGTTCACCTTGAGCTGCCAGAATGGCCGCTTGCTTCATACCTTCGGCTTTCAGGATGGCTGCCTGCCGATCGCCTTCGGCTACATTGATCGCTGCTTCACGGGTACCGGTGGATTCAGTCACCACAGCGCGGCGCGTACGTTCAGCCGTCAGCTGGCGGTTCATCGATTCCTGTACTTCGCGCGGAGGGATGATCTCGCGGATTTCAACATTGGTTACCTTGACACCCCAGCGTTCAGTCACCTCGTCCAGCCTGGCCCGCAACGCCTGGTTGATTTTCTCGCGTTCCGAAAGGACGCCGTCCAGCATGATTCCACCGATCACCGAGCGCAGGGTGGTGGTGGCGATACCCTGAGCTGCCAGTTCAAAGCTGCCAACTGCCAGGACGCTTTGTACCGGATCGAAGACCTTGTAATACCACAGGAAATCGATCGAGATCGGGGCGTTGTCGGCTGTAATGGACGTCTGCACTGGAATCTCGCGTACCTGTTCACGCAAATCCACCCGAACTGCCCGGTCAATGAACGGGATGAGGATGACCAATCCGGGGCCTTTTTCGCCGATACAGCGCCCCAGGCGGAAGACGACTAACCGTTGGTATTCTGCAACGATTTTGAGCGCCGAAGCCAGAAAGACCAGGACGATCAAAACGATTACACCAATCAAACAATATACGACTTGAAAATCCATTGCCAGACCTCCTGTGGTTGCTTTTTATCCGGCGTCAACGAGCCGGTTTCTACTTTTCTTCTTCGATCCCCTCGACTTCGAGCACCAATCCCTGACGCTTCAGCACTCGCACCTTACTGCCAACCGGGATAAGCTCGTTACTCCGGGCAGACCAGTCTTCTCCGTTAATATACACGCTCCCTTCACGAAAAATATTGGTCACAGCCACTCCGGTAACCTCTTTCAAACGTTCCAGGTCAAAATCGGGGCGGCGGGCGATAGCCTCCAATCCTTTTCGTCCAATCAACCACAACGTGCCAGCGGCGAGCAGCGAGACAAAAATGGCCAACCAGACATTCACGGCCGGTCCTCCCACAGGACCACGGAACAGGAACACGGAACCGACCACCAGGGCAACAATAGCAATCCCCAGAAAGACCCAGTTGCGCCATTTACGCAGCGCCAGTACAAATGGAACAATCCCCAGAATGAGGACGATCAACGCCCAGGGGTTGATCTCCATATTGGCCACGCTGATCCCGGCTAACACCAGCGCAAATAAAGCTCCGATTTCAAGAAATCCGGTTCCAGGAGCGAACAATGCCAGGACACCCAAAACGATCCCCAGGACAAGCAGGACATAGGCCACATTGGGATCCATCAGTAGGTTTATCAACAATGCCTCCCTCTCTGGATTGGCGGTTAAAATTATTATACAGCACAAGGTGGTTTCTTAACCGGCCAAACCGCGCGGGTTAGTCCGTAGGTTGGGTTGAGCGAATTCATAAGCTCAATCAACCCACATTCTTATGAGCGAAACCCAACATCTATTTATCGCACAATATGTTGGATTTCGGGACGGCAAGATCAGTCATAAGTAATATTTATGTGGTGTCCCTCAACCCGCCCTATGAAGTACCTGCGGTCAGCATGACAAAGTCAAGAGTGAAGGGTCTCCCGCTAACTCCAATTTAATTATGCGCGCCGACCCCGTAATACTTGTTAAACACTTCGTCCAGGCTGGGTTGCTGGCTGATCACGTCCAAAAGGCGGAACTGGCTGGCAAGTTTGAAGAGTGCATCCGGCTCCCCCTGAAGCGTGCAGCGGAGCTTATTCTCATCCAGCACCAGGTCATTCACGTTTGGCAGGCTGGCAAATGCCTCAGAATGGATTGGCTCGGCAAAGCGCATTTCGATTTTGCGCAATGCACGCGCGCGCAGTGTAACGCCTCGTTCAATCGCTACCAGGTTGCCCTGATAGAGGACCGCCACCCGGTCGCTAACTCTTTCCATCTCGGTGAGGCTTTGCGATGCAATTAAGACGGTCGCGCCAGCTGCGCGGGTTTCCGCAACCAGCCGGTACAGCTGGGACTGCCGTTCCATGTCAAGTCCTACCGCCGGGGCATCCAATAAGACCAGCTCAGGCCGCTGCATGAATGCCTGAATAATAGCGAGGGCGTGTTTTTCTGTGGTGGAGAGATCCATCGCACGCCGCGTCAGATCGACGCGGAAGCGCTCAGCCAGGCCGTCCACAAAGTCCTCATCGATCAGCCCGGTCAGACTGGCATACCGATCCAGGATCTGCTCACCGGTCAGTGAAGCTGGCAGGCTTAATAATTCCGGCAGGTAGCCGACCTGTCTCCTAATTTGCATACTTTGCTTTTGACAGTCAAGACCCATCACCAGGGCATTTCCGCTGGTGGGGCGGATGAAATTCATTAAAATATTCAGCAGCGTTGATTTGCCTGCCCCTTTGGGACCCAGGACGCCAAACACTTCCCCGGGTTCAACTTCGAGCGTAAGATTCTGCAGGCCAGGCTTACGCCCAAAATTCTTGGTCAGTTTTTCGGTGCGAATTACCATGTAGCGCATCGCCGCCTCCTCTCTCGCTCTGGCAGGTTAAAAAATAACTGGCTGGATTCTGCGAAGACCAGCCAGCGATAACCCACCGAGAGGATCGGTATGCGGCGCTACATCGCCGCGGTTAGGCCAGGGTCTCCCTTTGAGCTTGCCACTCATGGATAAGCTGCTCATAGCTGGTTCTGACCATATCACTCCAGGCCAAAATCTCCAGCATGCGCTTCCGCGCCGGGTGGTCGTCCTCCATGCCCTGCAAGCCGTCCTCCGCCATTTCCTGCAAGGAGAGGATGCCTTCCAGCCGCATTTCGAGCGACTTTTCCCAGGCGTCATCCGAGAAAACGTAGTGATCGCTGCGTTCACCGGGGAGGGATACGCGGTCCGCCAGTCCAGTCATGAGAAGCGTGCGCAAATTAGTAGAAACGCTGCTGCGGCTGACTTGCAAGACCTCGGACATCTCCTCGGGTGTGACCGGGCGGGAAGAAACCAGCATCAGGCCAAGAATCCGGCCCCCGATCCGCGGCACTCCGTATTCCTCGAAGTGCAAACCCATATTTTCAATGAACTGGGATAGTGCTGCTGAGTCGCCCTCTATGGGAGGGTTACTATCAGTTCCGCTATCCGCTTCGTCAGAATCCATTCGAAACAGTACTCCTGAAAAAGTCCAATACGCCGGCCTTATTTGGCCAAATTTAGTTTACTCATTTTACTCATTTCTGTCAAGACTGAAACCGTCGGAAACGGTTAACGTTAACGAATACCGTTATCCATTTCCTTATTGCATACACATCGTACAAATTTATATAATTGTATATACAATGCAGTCGAGCGTAGCCAGAGCAATAAACCATGGAAATCGTGATAAAATCCAACCATATTTTCGCCTAACTGAGGTGCCGCATGACCGATCCCATTCTGGTAGCTATCGCCTGGCCTTACGCCAATTCAGAAATCCACGTCGGCAACGTGACCGGCTCGCACTTGCCCGGTGACATTTTCGCGCGTTATCAACGACTGCGCAGGCGCGATGTGGTCATGGTCTCCGGTTCCGATTCGCACGGCACTCCGATTACCATCAGCGCTGACGCCTCCAACGCTACGCCGATGGAAGTTTACCAGCGTTATCACCAGACTTTCCTGGACCTGTTCATGTCGCTTGGCATCTCCTACGACCTGTTCACCAGCACCCACACCGCCAACCACTTCAACGTGTCGCAGAAAATCTTCCTGGCGCTGCTTGATAACGGTTATTTGTACAAAGAAAGCCAGTTGCAGTGGTATTCCACCGCACAGAGCCGCTTTTTGCCAGACCGTTATGTGGAAGGCACTTGTTACATTTGTGGCTTTACCAATGCGCGCAGTGACCAGTGCGACCGTTGTGGAAATTTGCTGGAACCGGCCAAATTGATCGACCCGCGCTCGCGCATTGACGGCTCAACCCCGGAACTGCGCGAAACCGAGCATTACTATCTTGACCTGGGTAAGCTCCAGCCCGAGATTACCGCATTTTTGAAAGATAAGGCCGATTACTGGCGGCAGAACGTCCTGCGCCAGTCGCTCGGGCAAATTGAGACCGAAGGGCTGCGCGGCCGCCCCATCACCCGCGATCTCGATTGGGGCATCCCGGTGCCGTTGGAAGCTGAAAAGGGCAAATGTTTGTACGTCTGGTTCGAGGCTGTGATCGGCTACCTCTCGGCAACCATCGAGTGGGCCAGCATCACGGATCAACCAGAAGCCTGGCATAAATGGTGGCATGACCAGGCATCCAAGGTGGTCTATTTTATCGGGAAAGATAACATCCCCTTCCATGCCATAATCTGGCCTGGTCAGTTGATTGGCCTGGGTACCCGCTTTGACGAGTTGATGGACAGTTCTATTAAAGCCCCGCTGGTGTTGCCATATGATGTGCCTGCCAACGAATTTATGAACCTGGAAAGCCAGAAAATTTCCGGCAGCCGCAACTGGGCGGTGTGGGCAGGTGACTTCCTCACCCGCTACGACGCTGACCCCCTGCGCTACTACCTGACCGTCAACATGCCCGAGACACGCGACACGGATTGGGACTGGGAGGATTTTTATCACCGCAACAACGACGAACTGGTCGCTACCTGGGGCAACCTGGCAAACCGGGTGTTGTCCTTTACCAGCAAACACTGGGATGGCCTGGTGCCCGATCCAGGTGAGCTGACCGACCTGGACAAAGACCTTATCGCCACGGTTGAGCAAGGATTCGAGACCGTCGCCAGTGAGATCGAAGCAGTCCACCTGCGGGCGGCTCTGGCGGAAGGCATGCGCCTGGCGGGTGAGGTCAATAAATACCTCGACACGACCGCACCCTGGATCGCCATAAAGTCCGACCGGGCGGCCGCAGCGCGAGCAGTCTATACCGCATTACGCGCCATTGACTCCATCAAAATACTGCTGTCACCCTTCCTGCCGTTCACATCTCAGCGCTTACACGGCTTCATGGGCTACAAAACCAGCCTGTTTGGCAGCCAGTTCATAACCCAGGAACAGGACAACCTCGGCATACACGCCGTACTGCGTTATAATCCGGAACAAGCTGCCGGGCGTTGGGAGCCCAGCCAGCTTAGCCCTGGCACCCGGCTCGAAAAGCCGGAACCACTCTTCCGCAAGCTTGACCCGGTTATCATTGAAGAAGAACGGGCGCGGCTGGGAAAACCAAAACCATAGATTTTCACAGGGCGGGCATTCTGATGCCCGCCTTTTGATGAGGAGAGCGGTCTGCGCCCCGCCGGCCGCTCCTGGGGATCGAAGGAATGAAAAATAAGTTCGGAATAACGATCGCAATACTTATCACTGCCGTTGTATTTTTAAGCTGTAATCTGCCTATCAATGCCGCCACCTCCAAACAAGCTGTGGTAGAAACACCCGCACCTGCAGTTGGAATGCAAGCCGTACCAGCCGGTCCGGATTATGCCGCTGCCAGACTGACCGCCGCTGATTTACCCGAGGGTTTCCGTGAGTTGTCCGCTGAAGAGCTTGAGGCGCTGGGTTTCTCCAGCACCCAGTTCACCCATGCGTTTGCCGGCATGCTGTCTGAAGCGCTGCCCGAAAACTTTGCTGCCTTCACCAACACCAATGGCAGCTTTGAGGTCATCGTCTCGGTGCTTATGCTGCCGCTGACTGTGCTGGAGCGCCCGGTGATTGACCTGTACTTGCGAGACCCGCAGCGGTTGGCCAATGATTTTTCTGCAGTTGGCGGATTAGCTGATCTGGCTTACGATGAGACCTCGCAACCAGTGGGTGAAGCTTCCAGCAGTGTGACTTTTGGCGTCCAGGATTCGCCGTTGAAGATGAACGGCGGCGTGACCGTCGCCCGGCGCGGCGAAGCGTTGCAAATTGCCCTGCTCTTTTATCCCGACGGCACCCAGCCAGCGCTGGCGTCTTATGCGGTCGCGGAAATTGTGGACCGGAAACTGGCTGGGTTGGAATAGGTCTCGAGGCAAGCGCTCGCTCCCCCGCAACCTGGTCTGACAAGAGTCGTTCGATAAGGCGGCAGGATACACGGTTCTACGTCTAAGGCCCTAGGGATCGATCCATGGATCGATCCAATAATGCGGACAATCACAACCAAAATCATTCCTTCCGAACAACCTGTTTAAATTTTTATGTCCGGTGTGCGGCTGGCCGACTTCATGAGAAAGGGTATAATTTCACCATCCTCCCATGCTTGCCTCATTCTCCCCACGCGAAAAAATGCTGTCTATCTTGACCTACTGGTGGGTCATGGCTGCCGCCGGAATTCTGGGCGGTCTGGCCGGATTGGGTATTTATGCGTTAAAGGCTCCCATATACGAGGCGCAGACGAGCATCACCATGGGGATTGATTTCACGCGCACAGGGTATTTGGGACAGTACGATAAAGACCTGGCATTAGGCACAGCTGCAGGCATTATCTACTCAACCGAGGTCATGCAGCAGGTGGCGGATGCTGCCCATGCGTTTAACATCCCGGCTGATTATCAGACCCTCCATAAAGCCGCTACAATTGAACGCCGATCCTACGAATGGATTTTACGGTTGCGTTTCAGTGACCCAAACCAGGCCGCCTTTTTAGCCAATCGCTGGATGGATCTGGGTGTGGTCGCACTGGATAAGGCTTACCAGCATGCCCTGACTGCGGACGCCCTGGAGTCCTACCTGGATGCACTTGAATCTTGCCTGGAACAGGTGGCGGTCAATGCCCTGGTTCCTATCTGCCCATACAATTCGGTCGGAGAATTGCAAGCAATACTATCAACTACCGAAGAACAGTTCTTCGTTGAAAAACAGGCCGCTCGCAACCTCTTTCCGGGCATGACTTACAAGGTCAGCCAGCGCGCCACCCCGCCATTGGAAGCAGTACTCTACGGGCGCAACAACCTGGTGCTTGCCGGACTGCTGATCGGGTTGTTAGCCGGCATCGCAGTCGTCAGCACCGGCCTGCCAGCACGCTTTCAGAAGAGGAATTAAGCTGCATGCAGCGCCTGGTTCGGTGGATATGGGCAGTTCTGATGCTGCTGCTGCCGGTCAGCAGCTTTCCGTTGATCTCGCGCGTATTTGGCGTTCAATCGGTCGCGGCGCTATCCATCGTTTTCCTGTCCATTCTATTTATCATCTGGTTTCTCCCTTATCTGGTACGCGGCGGACGCCTGCCGCTGGCAACCGTTCCTATTTTGGTCTTCGCCGCTGCAGCCCTTATTGCGACCCTGACATCTTTCTTTATTAATGTCCCGGCCTTCCGGGAATTTTCGCGTTGGGGAACCGTGGTTGAAGCCCTGGTCACGCTGGGCATTGGGATCAGCGCGTACCTGATTGCCAGCTCATGGCCCGCCGGCAAAGCGGATTTCAATCACCTGCTGCGCTGGTTGAACTACGGCGGGCTGCTGATCATCCTTTGGTCAGCGGTCCAGGCTTATTTCAGTTTTTCCGCCGGGGGTTATCCTGACTGGTTGATGAATGTTCAGAGCTTGATTTCATCCAGCGAGTTATTGTATTTTCGGCGCGTGACCGGACTGGCCTTCGAGCCGTCCTGGCTGGCGCATATGTTGAACATGATTTACCTGCCGTGGTGGCTGGCAGCCACCCTGCGCAAAACTTCCGCTCATTCCTTCCGCATCCTGCATGTGAGCTTCGAGAACCTGCTGCTGATGGGCGGTGCAGCAACATTGTTCGCTTCGTATTCCCGGGTTGGATGGCTGGCCTTCCTGTTGGTAATTGCCTATATCATACTGGATCTGAACCTACGGCTGGTGAACTGGCTTCGTGGAACCATCACCCGCCGCTGGTCGCGTCCATTCTGGCAAATTGTCGGCAAAACGGCCCTGCCCATCCTACTATTCGTTGGACTGATCGGTGTTTACCTGGGGATGTTCCTTAGCGCTGGCTACGGGCTCTCCAGGCTTGACCCGCGCATGGCGCAGCTTTTCGACGTCAAAACGTTGAAAGAAGAAGGCGTGATGATGTTCGCCAACCGACTGGTCTTTGCGGAACGGCTGGTCTTCTGGCAAACCGGATACGAAATTTTTAATGACCACCCGGTTTTGGGGGTAGGCATTGGCAATGCTGGCTACTTTTTCCCGGAAAAGATGGGAGCTTTTGGTTACGGCTTGACCGAGGTCAGCCAGTTGCTGTATGAAAGTTCAGACTTACCGAACACCAAGGCACTTTGGTCGCGCCTGGCTGCCGAAACCGGGCTGGTCGGGCTAACCCTTTTCCTCACCTGGCTAGCCGTGCTGTGGAGCTGCACCCGCGGGCTCGGCAAGTCCCAAGACCGGCTGCACCGCGCTCTGGGTTCCTTTGGACAGTTTGTGCTGGTTGCCTTGCTGATCGAAGGGTTCAGCGTGGATACCTTCGCCCTACCCTACTTCTGGCTGGCGTTGGGAATCATGACTGCCGGGTTCCAGCATTGGGTCAACACCGACAGCATAGCAACCCCGGTTGCTTAAAATATCCCCCTGCACTGGTTGATTCAAGCTTTGGTAAACGGATTGCCGCAGGTGCGGAACTCTTGCACCACGCCCCAACCGATGACCAGCGCGCTCAATACCACGATCGCCGCCACCATTTGCCAAAATCCGATTAAGATGCCGACGTTGAAAGTTCGGTAAAGGTACCAGTTGGTGAAAAAGACCAGGAAAATCCCCATCACCATGTACCAGCGTCCCAACCAGGCATCCTGCATTTCTCGCGCTGTATTCCACGCCCAGGCAGCGGTCAGCGCCATCCAGGGGATGAAAAGTGTGCGGTAACGGGGGTTGTCCCACAAATCGCCGCCAGCCCGCAGCGATGAAACCAGCGCCCAGGTAATTACGGCTGCGAAAGAGCAAAATAACAGCCGCCGCTGCGTGCCAGGGGGAATTTTCGCCAGGGCAAATGGGGTGTACAGCAGCAACGGGATCAGCAGGTACCAACCAACGGAGCGGAAACTGGTCAAAACCGACCAGATCGGCAGCGCCGGGTCAATGATGGCAGCCGGCAGTACCGGTTGAGCCAGACCGTACACGACAATGAAGGGAGTAAGCAAAGATTCAGGCAACTGGTCGAACAGCGCTTGAATCCAGCCTGAGTTACGCAACGCTTCGCTGATATCCCAGGCAGCGGATGCCTGCAGCCATCTGGAGGTTAAGGTGAAACCTGAGATCATTAACAGCCCCAGAAAGGCCCACCCCATCAAGCGCCGTCTGCGATCCGTCAGGTCAGCGGAATAATCGATCCACCACCAGACAGCCAGCACTGCGCTTATCCCCAACGCCACCAGCCATGAGAAAGCCGCCAGCAGCGCCAACAGAATCACGAGCCAGATCGCCGCTTTCCAGCGCAGTTCACGCCAGCGGTTGATGAAATAGAAATTCATGGCTGCCAGGCCGATTAAAATCGGGTCGCGCATCTGGGCAGCACCCAGCAGGATGCTTTCGGGGTAGAGAGCAAAAATCCAGGCTGCCAGGGAGGCAGTTTTGACGCCAAAACGCTCCACGAATGTCTTATAGATGAAGATAACGCCGATTGCCGAGACAAACGCAGTGAGCAGAAGGATCAGCCAGGGCCGGTGCAGGTCCGGACTAAAGATGCGGTAAAGCCCGGCGCTAGTGATCAGCATGCCTCCGTACTGGTCGGAGAAAAATTGACTGTTAAAAGCTGCGGTTAGCGGCGCGCCGGATTGCGCCAGCTGCCAGGCCTGGGTATCGCGTTGGAACGCGTCAAAAAAGATATAGCCGGCATTTTGCGGCTCAGTATCATACCCGATGACCGGCAGCAGTAGTCCGAGCGCTACTCCTAACGCCAACCGCAGGAAGAAGGCAGTCAACGCCATCCAGCCCAATTTCGGTTCTGCGCCAAGCAACCGCCAGATCAACCAGCCTGAAAGGAGTACCAATGCAGCCAGGGCGCCATAAGCCGTCACGCTGGCGCCATTTAATCCACCTGGCTCGAGCGCTGCCAGCCCCAGGCCAAGCAGCGCTCCGGCAGCGAGCAGTAACAAGGTTGATCTGGCTGTCTTTGTTAAAACGCTCATCCCCACCCTCGCATCATATCAGATTCGCCAGTGTAGCTTCGGCACGCGACTTCCAGGAATAGCCCTGTGCATCTGATCGGGCTTGTCGGCCAATGGCCTGCCTCCGGGCAGGATCATCCAATAAGGACTGTAATCCCTGTTTCCAGCTGTCCAGTTCATCGGCAGCGCAAAAGGCGGCGTTAGTCTCATTGAGCACTTCCCGCAGCACCGGTAAGTCACTGCTCAATATCGGCCGCCCGGCTGCCATATACTCGAACATCTTCATCGGCGAGCAGATGTCAGCGGTATTCCCGCCGCTGCTGCCAGCGATCATGCGTCCGTACGGCATTAATAAAATGTCGCCGGCTGCCTGGTAGAGCGCCAGACGCTGGTTTTCCACAAATCCGGTCAGGGTGACGTTGGTCAGCCCGGCTGATTCGGCCTGGTTGCGGCAATTCTCCACCGATTTCGGGTTGCCGCCTACCAGCAAGAAATGGATCTGCGGGAAAGCCTGGGCTAACCCGAGTAATAATTCAACACCGCGCCCGGCATACAGGTGGCCAGTATAGGCTGCTGTTATTTGCTCCACTGGCAGCCCAATCAAACTACGGGCGGTCGGTGCATCCGGTAAATTATCGTAGCGCTCCAAATCCACCCCATCCGGGGCAATGACCACATTCTCTGGTGGGATGGGCAAGTTAAATTCGTGTTCCAACACCCGCACCAGCGCCCGGGTAATCACTGCCAGGCGTTTACGTCCGCACATTTTGACCGTGCGCTGCAGCAGCCAGGGACCTAATTTCCCCGTCGGGCGGTCATGCACTTCCAACACCACTGGCAGCCCGCGAATTTGGCTGTAAACTGCGGCTTGCGGCATCCAGGTGTAAACCATATCTGCATGCCAGCCCACTGCCCGGTTGACGCCGGATAATGCCAG